>CBDVCO010000067.1:0-10263 GCA_965372515.1 uncultured bacterium
AAAAAGGTTCTCTCAATATAATCGTGTTTTTATTTTCTAGGCATGTAGCGCTGCCCATTTGGGGTCTAGTTTCTGGACGTACTCTTTTAGTTTTCCCGCAAACGGGGAGACGGTCTGAATTTCATCGTAGAGCACGTCGGTCATATAGTACTGAAGCCTCAGCGCATCTGCTGAGTAGAATTCCGGAAAGAGCCCTGAGAAGAAGAAGCCTATCTCTTCGAGTCTCTCTACTGCCCAGGGCGTATTCGGGCTCGAGAGCCCCAAGTCCACGTATATGGCGTTAAATCCCTTATCGGCCAGTTCCAAACGTTTCGCCTTGAGCCTTTTATCCAGGTCCTGCCCCGTTTCTATAATTTCCACATATGCGGTCTTGTGAAATGGTTTGATCGAAAGATGTATCTCGCTCTCTTTCCTCTGCGGCGAAGGAGGGTCCGGGGGGCCGGTTTTAAATTTTTTCTTCACGCCGAGCCCGGCATAAATTTGTTTTAAAATTTCTGCGTGACGCGTTGGCAGGAATATCTCGCCCTCTGAGGGGTATTTCAGATATTTAAAGAAGGTGATCACGTTGCCCGCGCCCTTTAGCCCTTTATCGCACATTATGCCTATCGTACCCGGCGGAAAGACTCCGAGTTGGAGCGCGCTCTCGCAAAAATCGAATTTAAGGTTGGTCTTCTGACTAAGAGTATGCATGGTAAAGGCGTTGCCGTAAAGTACGAGGAAGCCCCGATGCTTTGCCTCGACTATAAGCTTATGGAGCAGCGTCTTCATGAGTTTCTTCTTCCTGTGCTCAGGGACCACAACCGCGATGCCGACCTCCGCCGCCCTTTGGTTGGGTCTGGGAAGGAGCGCGAAGTGCGCGACCACCTCGCCTAAGTCTGTCACGGCCACATAGGAGATCATCCGGCCGTCCCTGTTCCGCGCCTCTATCCTCTCGGGGAAGTAGAGGTCCTCGTTCAGGTATGTATATTTATAAGCCCTGTAGATACACCTTGAGACGTCGGCTGCCTCCCGGGGCTCCATCTGACGAAAAGAATACTCGGTCGTACTCGCTGGTATTTCGCAAACCTGATAGGGCGTAAGCTCTACATCGCTGAAGAGTTCTTCCACGTGCCTTCCCTTGAGGTATTTATATAGTTCGAGTTCTTTTCCCTCCTTGCCCCTGTTTATAAAGCGGACCTCGTCCATATTCTCGCGCATGGCGTGGAGCCCGGGGGTCTCCTCTCCCATCCGTGTTGAGCTTAAAGAAAACGGCATACCCATCTCATCGACCAGGATCTTTAGCCCATCGTCCAGCACCTCGAAGGTAATGGTAAAGCTCTCGTCCTCGTAGGGGTCAAAGGCGTGCATTATCACATTCTCGCAGGCCTCGCTAAGTGCTATGCCGATTTCCATGCCCTCACGTTCCGAGAAGCCTATCTTCATAGCCAGGTCCTTTGAAAAGGAGAGAACGCCGGCAATATAGGCCGGGTCGTTTGGTACGGTAATCTTAGATATCTTCTTTATCATGCCGGGTCCTTGCCTGGATTTTGCTTAACCGCTTAAGAGCGCGTCGAAGAGAGGGCGCCACTGTTCGTATTTCATGGTGTAGTTAAAGCCGCAGACATCTATAATCTCCCTGCCGCCCAGGATCTTTCTCATGGCCCCGCCGCCGAGCCTGGTCTTGTCGGCCGGGCCGAAGGGATTGAATTGCAATTGGTTCTCTTTAAAAAAGACGTAGTCGCATATAAGGAGCGTCGTCTCGAAGATATAAAAGGTAAAGCCCGGTGTATGGCCGTCGATATGGAAGGCCTCCAGCCCAAAATTGCTAAAGCCCGTATCGAAGGTAGTATCGAATGTGAAGCGTTCACATATCGCGTGGGTGCTGTCCAAGGTGTGTATCACCACCTCTGAGCCGAAGAGTTTCCTGTACTGATTGGAGGCCCCGAGAAAGTGGTGGTGGGTAAATGTTATGCGCGTTGCTGGGACAAGCGAGCTATTGAAGGACGAGGGACAGTCTATCCAGATCCTACCCAGCTGCCCCCCGATATCAATTGCGTAAGCCGCGTGCTCCAGGCCGAGCTTTGGTATTGAGCTAAGGCGCGCGATCTTTTCGTTTACCGGGGCAGTGGTGACAGTGAATCTCTTTGAGCACTCTTCGGATGTAATAAAGTTTTCTTTGGTGGAATTGCAGAAAGGGCATCTATCGGGCAGGTGCCCGATCATGTTAAAGCCGCATACAAGGCATACGTATTGCTCACCTGGCATAGATTACCCCTGATAGGCTTTTTTAATATGAAACAGATGACACTAATGAAACAAGAAAAAGACGTGAAGCCGGACGAACCTAGAAAAAACTCCTGAAGTCATTAAGCGCCCTTCTTACCTCTTCGACCGCCCTCTCCCTATCGGGGCCGAAAAGCGCCTCGGCATCGCTCCGGTCTATCCTTGCGATGTCGCCGTTAGCCTTGGCAAGAAAGTAGTAGTTCTCGTCCTCGTCGACCCCGGTCAACTCCCCCGGGTCTCTGCCCATCTCTATAAAGACCTCTACTATCTCGTTTATTATCTCTTCATAAGAAGCCATGGCAGACCCCCGGGCCATAAGATCGATCGAAACAGAACTCAGTAGTTCTCGTTCAGGTAGTCGATTATCTTCTGGGAGTCGTTTATCACGCGCTCGCCGTCGACTATTACCGGCACGAGCCCCTGACCCGAGATCTCCTCGACCTTAAGCTTTATTTCATCGCTGTCGACCTCTATCTTTTCATATGCCAAGCCCTTTTCGTCCAGGACATCCTTTACCCTCTGGCAATACGGGCAACTCTCAAACTGGTAGATTTTTATAGTATCGGCCATTTTAAAGGCCCTCCTTCCAAGTATTTTCGTGCTGTAGACTCTTTAGCCTATACCCTAATATACAGCAATTACGCTATTCGCACAACTGCTTATGGGCTCTTAAAGCGCGAAGCCGTACCCTCTTTAACCTTGACAAGGGCTTGGAATTCAAGAGATAATTCAACAATTCACTCTAAATTTCACCTGTCATACTTAACTTTAACCGGATAAATCACGCCCGCTATGAAGAAAGATACGGACAAAGACGCGCTCCTTGAAGCTCAAAGGGAAATCGGGCAGTTAAAAGAGACTATCAAGGCCCTAAGAGAGGAACTCGAAGAGGCTTCTTTAGATAAGGACCAGCATACTCTGGAGGTCACAACGCGCGCAAACGACGAGGCTACTCAACTAAAAAAGACCATCAGGGCGCTAAGAGACGAGCTTAGTTCCTCTATGATAGAACACGCACAGAAGCTTGAGGCCGCAACGGCCGATTTTACAAGTGAAAATGAAGAACTAAAGCTTACTATCAAAGAGCTTAGGGAAGCACTGGAAAAGGGACCCAAGTGATACGCCGCAACCCAACAAGGAAAGACCTGCGGGCTCTTGGCCTATAACCCGGTGAGCTGGAAAAGCCCTACATTGTAAAAAAGAGTGTGTGCAGATGAAAGATACGCCAAAGACAGACGAGAGGGTCCGCGAAGCAGGCGAGCGCAGGCAGATCCAGATGGCGGAGAGCCTGCTCGACATCTCCAGGAACGTCATCGCCATCGAGAGCCTCGAAGAGGTCCTTAAGACCCTGGTCGAGATAACGACCGGCACGCTCGGAACAGAGCGCGGCACTGTATTCTTAAACGACAAAGATACCAACGAACTATACTCGCGCGTCGCCATGGGCGAGCTTACCCGCACCATACGGATCCACAACACAAGCGGTATAGCCGGGCACGTCTTCACCTCCGGCGAAGCCATCATAATTGACGACGTAAGCATGGACAAACGCTTCAACCCTGAGATAGACAAGATTACCGGCTTTGTCACCAGAAATATCCTTTGCGTGCCCATAAAGACCTTTAAAGGCGAGATTATCGGCGTTGCCCAGATGCTCAATAAAAAGAAGGGAGATTTCACCAAAAAAGACGTGAAGATCCTGGAGAGCATGACCAGGCAGGCGTCGGTCCCCCTGCTCTCAAGCCAGACTATCGAAGGCATGCAGAACTCCCGTTCAAAGGAACTCGAATTCCTCGACGTAGTTGTGGATATAACCTCGGAGATAGACCTCACCAAAGTACTAAATAAGGTCATGAGCGAGGTAACGAGGATGCTAAACGCGGAGCGCTCAACACTCTTTCTAAACGACGAGAAGACGAGCGAGCTCTGGAGCGAGGTCGGCGAAGGCATAAGCTCAACCCGGATACGCTTTCCAAACCACATGGGCATAGCCGGTACGGTATTCACCACAGGCGAGACCGTCAATATCCCCTATGCCTACGCGGATATGAGGTTCAACCCCGCATTTGACAAAGAGACGGGATTTTTTACCCGCTCAATACTATGCACACCAGTAGTCAATAAGAACGGCAAGGTAATCGGCGTAACACAGGTACTAAACAAACGGGGCTCCACATTTACCGATGAGGACTCTTCGCGCCTCAGGGCCTTTACGGCTCAGGTCTCCATTGCGCTGGAAAACGCCAGGCTCTTCGACAACGTACAATCCATGAAGAACTATAACGAGAGCATGCTGGAGAGCATGAGTAACGGGGTTATCACGCTCGATGAAAACGAGCGGATAATTACCTGCAACGCGGCCGGAGTGCAGATAATGGGCCTCAAGCCCTATGAAATACTCGGAAAAGAGGCACAACATTTCTTTACGGAAAAAAACAACTGGGTGCTCGAAAAGCTCGCGCAGATGAAAGAGACAGGCTCCTCAAACTACTTCGCCGACGTCGAGCTTGAGAGCGCCGAGGCGACACTCAATGTAAACCTCACGCTGACACCTCTGATGAGCGGCGACAACCAGAGGCTCGGCTCCATGATCCTCATCGAAGATATCAGCAGTGAAAAACGAATGAAGAGCACCATGAGCCGCTACATGGACCCGGGGCTCGCCGATCAATTGCTCGATAAGAGTTCAGAGGAAATACTCGGCGGCAACAGCGTTGAAGCTACGGTGCTCTTTACCGATATTCGGGGCTTTACCCCATTAACCGAGGAACTCGGCGCGCAGGGTACCGTGAGCCTCCTCAACGAATATTTCACCCTGATGGTGGAGTGCATCCAAAAGGAAGGCGGGATGCTCGATAAGTTTATCGGCGACGCCATAATGGCCGCCTTCGGCATACCCGTAACACACAAAGATGATGAAGACCGGGCCTTAAGATGCGCCATATCCATGATGAATGAGCTCAGGGCGTGGAACGAAAAGCGCGCGCAGGTGGGGCTAAAAAAAGTATCTATCGGCGCAGGGCTTAACACCGACACCGTGGTATCGGGCAATATCGGCTCGCCAAAGAGGATGGACTATACAATAATCGGCGACGGTGTAAACCTGGCCGCAAGACTCGAGTCCGCTTGCAAGCAGTATAACGCGAGCATCCTCGTTAGCGAAAACACATTCAAAAAACTCAAAGGGACCTACAGAATACGCCACATCGACGACGTAATAGTGAAAGGCAAGAGCAAACCGGCCGGCGTATACGAAGTGCTCGACTATCACAGCGATAAGTCATTTCCGAATATCATGGAGGTAATGGGGCATTTTCAGGAAGGCCGGAACAAGTACACCAAAGGCAATTTCATTGAGGCGATCAAGTCGTTCAAGAGGGCGCTCAAACTTCACCCCGAAGATGCGCTTTCACAAATATATATCGACAGATGCCGTAGCCTGAAGGAGAACCCCCCTGAAGGTGATTGGAAAGGCGTCTGGGTAATGACGAGCAAATAAGCTTTTCAAGTTTCCCCCTCCCCCCACCAACATGCTATCAATTCTTTCTCCCCTTGCCGCTACGCTTTACATTGACCGCGCCTTTTGCGCTACTTGCTTTAAGACGGATGAACAGGGCAGCGGCAACGACAAAAAATATAATGGAGGCAAACTGCGCCGGCGTAAGCCCGAGCTTGCGCACGTCGTCAATGCGCAGAAAATCGAGCAGGAAACGTACGGGCGTATAGAGAAGCACCACCATGAGAACGAGGCTTCCGGAGGAAAGTTCCAGCCGGCGAAGACGCTCAAAGAGAAAGAATATCACGATTGCCAGGAGCATCTCGTATAACCCAAGATCATGGCGCGCTCCACCGGGATAGGCCACGGCGAGGAAGAACTCCGAGTAACGGCCCGGGTGATCGTGCGCCAAAAAGCAACCCATTCGCCCTATTGGCCAGCCAGCGACAAAACCCAGGCAGAGCGGGTCCATGATGGCGCGAAATGAAATTGCCTGCCTTCTTGCATAAAGAAAGACGCCGACAAAAGCGCCCAGAAAACCACCGTAGGAGGAGAGCCCAATATTTAGCTTTAATATAAGTAGCGGGTCGTCAAGAAGGCGCTTCGGATGATAGAAGAAGACGTCGACGAGATGGGCGCCTATAAAACCAAAGACAATCACCCAGAGTACGGCCCTTTGTACATCTCTCTTCTCGAAGCCGAAATCCGCAGCCCTCTTCGAGGCCACCCAATTGGCTACCAGTATCGCGATCATTACAAGGATTCCGAAAGCGTAGATCTCTACGGGTCCGGCCTTTATCGGGGGTATCTCTATATATGGGATCACTTTGCCCTCTTGGGATCAATCGAGGTGAGTGCGGTCTACTAATGATAGGATATTATTTACTGGGAACCTTTTTCAAGTAAATATCGAGTAGTCCTTGCGGGACCTTGATAAATTTAATCCCCATCCCGCATCTTGTAAGACGCTCAAGACCGGGAGGCACACGCTTCGCCCACCTGACCTCCCCTTCGCAGTCGTAACTCTCATCACGGATCTCAATGGTCATATAGATATGCGTACCCGGCCTATAGACCCTGTTCGTCTTCAGGTAAAGGCCGGTATCCGACAAATCCGCTGTATAAGACTTGTACTCCAGAGGTCTTGACTCTCCGTAGCTTACTATAAACCTAAACGGCACCCTCTTATTTCTCGGTATCCTCTTCCTCATCGATGCACCCTTCGGCCATAAAGCTTAAGGTGTATAGAGCCCGTTAAATCCTCTACATACTAAAAAAGGAGGGGGTATTAGGCTAGCTTCTCATTGTAAAGTTCAAGCAATTCATCTGGGAGCGAGGAAAATTTTATGCCCATCCCGCTCTTTGCAGAGCGCTCCATGCCGCGGGGGACCTTCTTTGACCAGCTTACGACCCCTTCGCATTCATAGCTAACTCCATTGACCTCGATCGTCATAAAGAGATTCGTGCCAGGCTTGAAGACCCTGTTCGCCTTAAGGTAGACCCCCGTGTCTGAAAAATCGGTAATAAAAGAATTAAGTTTAGGCGGCCTCTCCAGGCCGTACCTTACGATGACCCTGAAGGGGACCCTCTTGTTTCTCGGTGTCTTCATATTCGCGCCTCTATAATGTAAAACCGATCAAATATTGATGGAGGGCATAAAGCCAAAACACTCTACGTGCAGATCATCAAGCCCGCTTCAAAGATATCATTCCATGAACGGATACTATTCTACAAGTTTTTCCATGCCTTTATCAACTATTTTGTATTCATCGACCCATAAAAGCCCTAAAACAAAAACCCCCTCAAAGAGAGAATTCTCTCTTTGAGGGGGCCGCTTAATCGAATCAAGACTATCTTTAAAGACTCTTTAAATAATCCACCATCTGGTCAAGATCGCCGTCCGAGAAGACGAACTTCGGCATTGCCATAGGGAAATTGGGGTACTTCTTATCCCCTCCCGAGACACCGCCCGTTATGACCGTCTTTATTGCCGCGGCGTCGCCCTTGATAAAGTCATTTCCAGCTAACTTCGGTCCCATTGCCGTACCAGCGCCTGCACCGCCGTGACACACCGTACACTTTGATGCGTATGTTGACGCCCCGTCGGCCATGGCCGTAGACGAGAACAAAAATACCAGACCAACTATTGCCACTGCTACTTTCATCTTTTTCATCGGTAAACCCCCATCTATCTTTTTAGTGTTTGTAAGAAAAATTTCTTCAACCCCCCGGATACCTAACGGCCTTTCTACCCGTTATCATGCTCTTTATAAGATTTTCCTTATAGACGAACAATGTTAACAAGACCGCCGCCACATGTACTGCGATAAGCACGAGGAGCAGGCCCGCAAAGAGTTCGTGCAGCTCTTCCCAAAACTCGTGAGATGCTTGCCCCTTACTTCCCCTACTTCCCCTCTCATCGTGACCATCATAACCGCGGCCGCGCTCAAAATGGTCGTCGTCCGCGTATGCGATGGAAACAATAGAAAATTCACCGATTGAGGCATGCTCCGCCCTCTCGCCCTCCTCGGTCTTTATGCCCGTAAAAGCGACAAGAAGCAGTGTTATAAGGATGACCACTATCATAAGGCCGCCGGCCGGATTATGGCCGAAAGAGTAAGGGGGCGCTCCGGTAAAGAGCCCCTTTAGATAGGCTAAGACCTTCCTCGGCCCCTTTACAAAGTCTGTGAAGCGAGCGTGCTTTGTGCCGATAAAACCCCAGACTATGCGAAAAAGTACAATACCGAGAATCGCGTAACCGGCCTTTATGTGAATACCCTCGCCATCCTCGCTTGAGAGAAACGCAACAATGACCAGGACGACAAGCGACCAGTGGAATACCCTCACAACTATATCCCACAATTTCTTCTCTTTATAGTTCCCCATATAATCCCCCATTTTCCGTCTTTTTCTGATTCCTGGATAGGCCCAATGAGAGGCCCGATAAGACCCCCCCTGCTATAGAGACATGAGGGGCATGGCTATATGACCTTCATGCGCTCCTAGCTACTCATTATTATAGTACGCCCCTGATTAAAGAATCATTAGGAGTCAATTCAACGGAAATACCAGTTCGGGCCCAAAGGCTCTATAGGATAAAAAAGGAGATCTTGGGGATGTATGGAGGGTCTACTTAAGAGTTCGGGGGGTTACTTACAGATCCCGTCCTGCCTTGCGGCCTCATAATTCTTACACATTCCAAGTTGACAGGCCCGTTGCCAGTCAGTGCAGCCGCGCTCAAAGTCTTCGAGTTTGACTATATAGACAAAACCACGATTATAGAGGGCCTGGGCATCGGCCGGGTCAATCTCTATAGTCTTTGAATAGTCTTCTATGGCCTTGTCGAACTCGCCCTTGCTTGCATAGGCGAAACCCCTGTTATAGTAGATCTTGTCAAAGCCCGGGTCTATCTCTATGGTCTTGTTATAGTCCTTGACCGCCTTATCGTAGCTGCCCTTTTTCGCATAGGTAATGCCGCGGTTATTGTAGGCCTTGGCATTATTCGCAGCAAGCTCGATGACCTTTGTAAAGTCCCAGATCGCATCGTCATAACGGCCCTTACTCCTTAAGAGGACCCCGCGGTTTGTGTAGGCCTGAACATTAGTAGGGAGCAATTCAATGACCTTTGAATAGTCATTTATCGCAAAATCTATCTTCGCGCTTTTCTTATAGAGATTCGCCCGAAGTTGATAGGCCTGGGCACTGGCCGGCTTTCGCATTATGGCAAGAGAATAGTCGCTGATCGCCTTATCCTGCTGCCCTTTGGCACTATAGAATCTCCCCCTGTTTACGTAGGCCTGGGCAAAGCCCGGATCGATCTCAATGGCCTTTTCAAAGTCCTTAAGCGCCTTATCATGGAGCCCCTTTCGCAGTCTGGCGCTCCCCCGGCTATTGTAGGCCCGGACAAAACCGGGTTTTAACTGGATGGCCCTCGTAAAATCGGTGATGGCAAGGTCGAGCTTATTGCTATTTACGTAGGCAATCCCCCGGTTATAGTATATCGTTCCGTCGGCCGGGGCATACTTCAACCCCTCGGTATAGTCTTTGATGGCCAGAGCGTACTCTTTCTTTCCGTTATAGAGGTTACCGCGGTTGACATAGCCCAGGACCGAGCGCGGGTTAGCCTCAATGGCCTTCGTAAAATCGGCGATCGTCCGGGCTTGCGTGATACCAATGAAGAGGACAAATAAGAAAAAGATGCTCGAACATATACTCTTAAAAGTCATATCCCCCCCTACGCTCTTCTACATTATAATTTTTCAACAAGCCCGTCTATTTCTTCAACTTTTCAAGATTGAAATCTACCAATTTCTCATCATCCTCTTTGATATCTTCAAGAAGCGCCTCTCCACATCACAAGGGACATTGTTCCTGTTGCAATAGGGACAGTTAAAAACGTACTCGTCTATAAAGTATTTATCGTCTAGATGTGAGAGGTCGGACATCCCTACCCTCCTTTAGAACCTTACGAGAAAAACTCTTAAAGGGGCTACCCGCTTGATTTA
>CBDVCO010000068.1:0-10170 GCA_965372515.1 uncultured bacterium
TCTCTTACCTAAAAAATCGATTGTCGTAACCTTACCTACCGACATCTTGCCTCCGAAAATTAAGTGTCGCGTCAAGCGTATATTGTCGGTCTCAGAGCTTCGAAAATTGCCCAAGGCAAGACGCAGACACGTAGTAATATTAGAATATATTTCAAGTGTTCTGTAACACAGCATTGGGCGATTTGCGGAGCTCCCTTTGGGCGAGCCGATAAGCGGCCATCTGCTGTGTTGCTTTCGCTTGAATTAGCTAATGCTAGTACTTCGCTCATGCGCCTTGCAGCTAACCACCTCTCGGCTCGCTGAGTGCGACAATATACGCTTGACTCGACACTATATCTAATATTTTTAAAAAAACTCTATATCAATAATTACCTGACTCTAGATACTGAGCTTTTTAAGCATTCCCCTGCTGTTTATCACGTCAAACGAGACCTTCGTACCTACAAGCGCCGTAAAGAGGTTTATCATGATACCGAGGCTGAGCGTTACGGCAAAGCCCTTTATCGGGCCGCTGCCGAATTGAAAGAGCACGGCGGCGGTGATAAGGGTCGTCACCTGGGAGTCGACGATTGTCCACCAGGCGCGGTCGTAACCGGCGTCCACGGCGCTCCGGGGGGTCCTGCCCGCCCTTAGCTCCTCTTTAATACGCTCGAATATCAGCACATTCGCGTCGACGCCCATACCGATTGTAAGCAGTATTCCGGCGATGCCGGGAAGCGTCAGGGTAGCGTTAAAGTATGCCATCGCGCCCATGAGCATAACAAGGTTCAAGACCATGGCGATTATCGCTATGATACCCGAGAGCCTGTAGTAGAAGATCATAAAGAAGATAACCAGTATGCCGCCGAGCATCGCGGCCTTTATTCCGGCCTCTATGGAGTCCTGGCCGAGAGTGGGGCCGACCGTAACGTTTTGAATAATATTTACAGGGGCCGGAAGCGCGCCGGCGCGAAGCGCTATCGCCAGATCTACGGCCTCTGAATGGCTAAACCCGCCCGTGATCTGAGCACTGCCTCCTGTTATCTTTTCATTGATATTGGGCGCTGAGTAGACATTGCCGTCGAGAATGATGGCGAGCCTCTTGCCTACATTGTCGCCGGTGATCTTAGAAAAGAGCCGGCCGCCCTGCCTGTTGAAACTTATCGATACATAGGGCGTATTGAAACGCGTATCAAACGCGACACGGGCATCGGATATCGTATCTCCGGTGAGGAGCACGGTCTTCTTAACGAGAAATGGGCGCTCGGTTACAACGCCTGTCTCAGGGTCTTCGTTTCTTTGGTAGAGCAGTTCACTAGTCGCGGGCATGACACCTTTGAGCGCCATCTTCATGTCGCTTCGTTCATCGAGGAGCCTGAATTCCAGCACCGCGGTCTTTCCGATAAGCTTAATGGCCCTCTCCGGGTCCTTCATGCCCGGAAGCTGGATGACGATCTCTCTTGCTCCCTGCCTTTGAATAACCGGCTCGGTTACGCCGAACTTATCTATCCTGTTCCTAATGGTCTCAAGGGCCTGGCTGGTGGCCCATTCCCGTATCCTCTCCTGTTCGCTATCCGAGAGCCTGTACTTAACGGTGTTATTCTCTTCGACCGGAGCATCGAATATTCTAAAGTCGTCGGCCATTGCCTCCTTGATGCTCTGCACCACCCGGATATTGGAAGCCGAGGGATAAGTTATGACGAGGCTATCGCCGCCTGTTGCCTTAACCCCCGTGACCGGTACGCGCTTGTCCTTTAATAAAGTGCTTACCTGCTCCTTCAGGCGCTCTACATAGGTCTCGACGGCCTTATCCTGATCGACCTCAAGCACAATATGCATACCGCCTTGAAGATCGAGGCCGAGCGCTATCTTCGATAGATTATCGGCCCAGAATGACGGCAGGCTTTTTTGTATAGGCGTAGATGGCAAAAAGAGTACGAGCGCCAGGATGGTAAAGCCCACCAACAGCCCAATACGCCAAAGAATGGATTTCATAAACCATGCTCCTAAAAAATAAACTCAACCGCAGCCATCTTCAAGCTGCGGCATAGCGGCATAATAGAAGAGCCCCTTTGCCGCCTCAAAAAAAAGAGACGGCCTGGCGGGGCTCTAAGAACTTAGATCAACTGCCCTTGGGCGTTCTTGAGGCGATCGCGTTTCTGGCGACCTTCACCCTTACTTTATCGGCGATCTCCAATGTCAGGGTATCTTCGCTTACCGAGGTTACCCTGCCGTAGAGTCCGCCGTTGGTGACGGCGTTGTCGCCCTCCTCGACCTTGGATAGCATCTCCTTATGCGCCTTCGCCTTTTTTTGCTGGGGCCGTATAAGGAGAAAATAAAATACGACAAAGAGAAGCACCAGCGGGGCCATGCTCATAATAGGATTGCCCTGAGCTTTGGCGTCCGCCGCGTATGCCACTGTAACCGGAATAAAATATGTCAACACTTACTACCTCCTTAAATAATTAATCTTCATCTTCAAGTACGCTATAAAAATCGCTTTTAAAATCCGTGAAACTGCCAAGCTCGATCGAGTCCCTTATCCTTTTCATGAGGTCGTAATAAAAATAGAGGTTATGTATCGTATTCAGCCTCGAGGCGAGTATCTCGCCCGATACGTAAAGATGCCTCAAGTAAGCCCTCGAAAAATTAGTGCAGGTATAGCATTTACAATCAGGCTCTATGGGTGCCGGGTCAGACTTGTATCGATTGTTCTTTATAACCAATTTACCGCGTTTTGTAAAGAGACTTCCGTTCCTGGCGTTACGGGTGGGCATTACGCAGTCGAACATATCGACCCCCCTGGCCACAGCCTCTACCAGGTCCCGGGGCGTGCCGACCCCCATCATGTAGCGCGCTTTACCTTCTGGAAGTGCCGATATCGACGCCTCGAGCATTGAGTACATAAGCCCCTTGTCTTCGCCGACGCTGAGGCCCCCTATTGCGTAGCCGTCAAAGCCCATGTCGACCAGTCCCCTGGCGCTCAGTACCCTCAGATCCTCGTACATCCCGCCCTGGACAATGGCGAATAGAGCGCTCTGGTCTGCTAACGCGGCCTTGGCATCCTTACAGCGCCCGGCCCACCTGTGGGTTCTCTCAAGAGATTCCTTTGCGTACTCCATTGTCGCCGGGTGCGGCGTACACTCATCAAGGGCCATCATAATGTCTACACCGAGGCGGCCCTGAATTTGTACGACATCCTCCGGGGTCAGCATGTGCTCTGTGCCGTCGAGATGGGAGCGAAACCTTACACCGTCTTCTTCAATCTTTCTAAAGTCGCAGAGGCTAAATACCTGAAAGCCTCCGCTGTCGGTCAGTATCGGCCTTGACCAGCCCATGAACTTATGGAGGCCGCCAAGCTCTTCTATAATGTCGATACCCGGGCGAAGGTAGAGATGGTACATATTGGAGAGTATCATCTCAAAGCCCATCTCTGTTAGCTCCTCTGGCGTCATGGCCTTAACGCTCGCCTGAGTACCAACGGGCATGAATACCGGGGTCTCCACAGTGCCGTTGGTAAGCGTTAGCCTGCCGCGCCTGGCCCCGGCAGGGTCGGTCTTTATAAGCTCAAAGCTGTAAGCCAAACTCTTCCCCTATGTAATGAGCATGCAGTCGCCGTAGCTAAAGAACCTGTAGCGTTCCTCTATCGCCTCGGCATATGCCTTAAAGATAAGTTCCCTTGTCGCAAAAGCGCTAACGAGCATAATAAGGGTCGAGCGAGGCAGATGGAAATTCGTAAGGAGTGCGTCCACCACCTGAAACTTAAACCCCGGGTATATGAATATGCCGGTCTCTCCGGCGAGTTGAGGCTCGTCAAAACCACCCGGGCCGGCAACGGCTGCCTCAAGGGTCCTCGTGGAGGTGCTCCCAACGGCCACTACCCTCCTGCCCTCCTCTTTGGCGTTGCGGACCTTATCAAAGACCCCCTCATCTATCGAGTACTCTTCGGTGTGCATCTTATGGTCTTTGATGTTTGCGGCCCTGACCGGCTTGAAAGTACCCGGCCCGGTGTGAAGCGTAACGCAAGCGATCTCAACGCCCTTTGACCTGATTCTGTCGAAGATAGCCGGGGTAAAATGAAGCCCTGCGGTAGGCGCCGCTACAGCGCCGCTCACTTTGGCGTAGACCGTCTGGTATCGAAGCCTGTCCTCTGTAAGAGGCTCACGATCAATATAGGGCGGAAGCGGGGTGACGGCAACCCTTTCGAGCAAATCCTCTATACCCTCGTTATCTTTTAACGGGTGGCTTAAGGTAATCTTATAGTACTCGCCCTCTTTCTCTACAACTTTAGCCGTAAGGTTTTGATCAAAACCGACTTTCGCGCCAATCTTAAGCCCCTTGGAACTCTTTACCATAGAGAGCCACGTTGAGCGTGCAACATCACCCTCAACACTCTCTTCTTCGAGCTTCCTAAGGAGCAATATCTCGACAGCGCCGCCCGTCTCTTTAGCGCCGATGAGCCTCGCGGCCATTACCCTGGTGTCGTTTAAGACCAGAAGATCGCCCGGACAAAGGTATTCGTCCAGAAGAGTGAAGTTCGTATGAACGACTTCGCCATTGTCGCGAGAGAGCACAAGGAGCCTTGAAGCGTCTCTGGCGCGAAGCGGGTACTGCGCTATAAGTTCCTTGGGCAGAAGGTAGTCAAAGTCCTCCGGGGACATAGAACTATGCCGGTTAATAGTACTTTTCAATCTTTGTGCCCGGATAGTAGTGCTTTAAGATCGCCTTGTACGACATGCCGGCCTCGGCCATTCCCTTGGCCCCCCACTGAGAGAGGCCGACACCGTGGCCTGAACCCTTGCCCATAAAAATAAAGTTACCCTTTTTCTTTTTAACCTTGAACATCGAACTCCTGAGGTTGTTGTAACCGAGTATCGCCCTTAGCCCTTCGCCGCTAAGCTCTACTGCTCCGGGCCTACCCCTTACCTCAAGGAGCATAACCCTCTTTGAAAGGCTCTTCTTTTTTATGCTGATCGACTTGACCTTATCAATTTCAAAACCTCCGGCACGCAACTTCTTTGCCAGATTATTAAGGCTTACCGCATAGGTCCATTCATATCTCGGAGCCTTCTTATCATAACGGCTCTTAACGCTCTTCAGATACGGATAATCGCCGCCCCAGACATTGGCCGCAGATTCTGTCATGCCCCCGGCATTCGAGTGATAGAGGGTGAGCGCGATCTCACCGTTATACGTAAGCACCTCACCGCGGGTAGTGTTAACGGCCCTCCTCGCCGAGCGGTCTTCGCTGCCTGAACCCTTATATACCTGGTCGAGACTAGTAGCGGACAGATGAAACGGCTCATTTGCCCTTTTCTTCTTTTGAGTGAGCGCGTAACCCCTTGCGATTATCGCCTGCGCCTTTACAACATCCCCTGCCCAATGAGAGGATATCTCGTTATTTATAAGCCCCGCGAGGTAGTCGTCAATAGGGACAATATTTATAACATTTAGGCCGTTATCCGTGGCGATTACCTTTATGACCCCCCTGTAGGGCACCTCGTTTACGGTCGTATAATTCTTATACGTTGTAAAGCTAAGCGACTTATAGAACATATCGTCATCACCGCTCATAGCGCCGCCCGGCTCGCTCTTTAGATCGGCCGAACCCTCCTTTGACTTGTAAATACTGACCTTATCGACATCCTTTAATATCAGCACCTTAATAAGCCCATCGTCAGCGGCCTCTTTGTCGTTTAACCCGGCAGGGTCTGACGCATAGGAGATAGTGGCAAAACCAGCTATAATGAGAGTAAATAATAAAATGGACTTGATCGAAGGTACTAACCTATTTAAGAGTCCATTTTTCATATCCTTTTTACCTTTCTCATATAATAATATTACAAAAAAATGAGCCCTTTGAGTACGGCTTTTTATTAGCCCTAACGAGTTAAAAAGGCCGCGCAAAAGAGGAGTAGGAGGCCAAAGGCCATGGCGATCAGCCCCATTATCCTAAGCGACCTTGATGGGATATCCTGCAGGGTGCGCGCCCAGTCCTTTGCCTTTAGCGGAAAGGCAAAGTACGGGATCCCCTCTATGATAAGGAGTACGCCGAGTAAAGAGAGCAGGAATGTCATCTAATAAAAATCCCCAATTAAATAAAGCCAAAGCCCTGCTAAATGAGGTCGAAAATTGCGCGTATCCGCGGACCGGCTCTTAACACTCGCAGATCTCCCTTATATAGTTCTTCAAATATATGATCTCTATCTCCTGAATGGTCTTCTTAAAAGGCGGCATAACCGTACTGCTCGCAGGCGGCCCGCCCCCTTCCCTTATGACCTCCATAATCTCGTCGTCGCTCAATTTCCCCATGGCCGTAGCGTCGGTCAGGTCTCTCGGGTCTGAGGGAAGGTGTTTTAGGGCATTTGGCCCGCCACCAGCACCGTCAATCCCGTGGCACTGGGCGCAATAGTACCTGAAATTGTGCTCGGGCGGGATCAACTCAGGCATAACATGCCTGAAATTAATCACAAAAACAAGCAAACAGATCGCTATTGTCAGCATTATTACCAATCTATACATATTGCTAACTCCAGATCATTTGACTACTTAAAGGTTGCGATATACTTTGTAAGCTCTTTTAAGTCCTCGTCGCTGATAATACCCGCATATACCGGCATCGAGCCTTTGGGCAACAAGTCGCGCGGGGCGCTCAGGAAAGCGTATATCCAGTCCGGGTTAAGGCGCGAGCCGGCCCCCACAAGGCTTGGCCCGGAGAGTCCGCCTGTAAACCCTGATTTACCCTCCCCCTTTATTTGATGGCAAGCATAACACGAATAACGAACAGAAAATATCTTCTTACCCAGGAGATTCTCTTTAGCTTCTATCTTTAAAGGTTCTATATCCGCTGAGCGCAGTGTCATTAGATAACTAGCGACATTAGCGGCCTCTTTAGCGCTTAGCCTCTTATGCGTTGCCGGGTTTTTCTCAGTAAGGGAGTTGTATTTAAGCGGCCTTATGGGAAGAGGGTCTTGAAGCCAGCTCACGAGAAAGGCCTTCTTAAATTTAGAGCCGGCATAGAGAAGCGACGGAGCCCTCTTCTCAAGCGTTACGGCGATCGATTCACCCTCCACGGGTGGCTTTATCTCATGGCACCCCACACACTGCTCTACAAAGAACCCCTGGCCCCATAACTCGTCCGCAAGGGCAGAGTTAAAAGATAAGAGAATAAAGAAGAGAGCCAGTAAAAACTTATATTTTATAGACATTAGTAAGCGATACCTCATATAATACTTAAAGTTTTGCCCGCCTTTTTCTCCTAAGCATTAAGGCGAGCGTTGATAGAGTTAGGATCGATATAAGGACCAGGAACTTCACAAAGAGGCTCGTATATAAGAGGAATTCAGATAGATAAACGAGCGGCGTAAGTATCACCCTTGCAAAAGCCCTTAAGACCGGATGGCGGCTGATAAAACGGGCGGCCGGTGGACTGTATCTATAATAAAGGCTTACGAACCCGCGTCCCGCGCGGTTGGTCAAGAGGTACTTATCCCTGAAAGCGCGAAGAGTCACGACCTGGGGCTCCAGATATGAGCCGTATGCGGCCGTAGCGATAAAACATCTGCCAACGACCAGCCCGGGACCCCGCCATATCTCGAAAGTCCTTATATAATCAGTCTTTACCAGCGTATCTGTCGGCCCACCTGATTCGGTTACAGTAAGCGAAACGTCAAATCTGCCATCTGAGTTATACGTATGGGTCGGGTTCTGCAAAGTACTGGTCCTGCCGTCTCCGAAATCCCAGTCCCAGCTAATAATAGTGTCTTCAGTAATCGAATTGTCTGTAAACTTAACAGCAAGGGGATAAGGGCCCGATAACGGGGTTCCGCTAAAAAACGCTACAGGGGCTCCGGATGGATAGATAGATATATCACTGGCTGCGACGCCTGTGGCGCCATCGTCGTCAATAACAGTGAGTAAAACGGTATAAGCGCCGATAAGGGCATAGGTGTGTGAGGGAGAACTACCAACGGCCGTATTGGTATCTCCAAAATCCCATTGGTATGTGACGATCGTACCGTCGCTGTCCGCTGAGGCTGAGGCGTCGAAGTCTATAGTCTGTCCGGTAAAACCCGCAAATGGCGCGCTAATATTCGCTACAGGAGGATTATTGATACCTGACGGGTTGACCGTCACGGTCACGGTATCTGGAATTGAGAACATGCCTTCATCGTCAGTAACAGTAAAGATAACGAAATATGTGCCGACAGTCGAAAATTGGACGAACCCAGGGACTTCGAGCAAGCTATCTGCCGCACCACCGTTAAAGTCCCAGTAAAAAGTCATAATCGCGTTGTCACTAATGCCCGTACCCTCAAAATATACCGATCCGCCGGCAGTAATGGTCATATCGGTAACGGGGTAATCAATTACGCCGGTTGGAGAAAAACCGTCAGCGCCATCGGCGTTGACAGAGAAGAGAGAGATATCCGCAACAAGAGTGATGAGAACGAAAATAACGACAATTATGATGGGATGTGCTCTTTTTCTACTCATAACTCTATTAAACCAGCCCAAGGTGTGATTTATTTGAAGATTCTATTAAAATTTCTTTAAAAAATCCGACATTATACGATAACCTTTTTGACCCTCTGATGCAACTATTGTTTGCCTGCAAAAAGGTAGGGAAAGTGCTCTGAGCCTGGTTTGAAGAATATGGGACGAGGTGAACACAGAGGTCAAATATCGTGAACAGAACAAGTAGTTATGAGTACATAGAGTGCGATCTCTTTTAGCCTTTAAGGCCTTAAGCAGCTACCCTTTCCACTCTTATTCTATCTCTTCGTCGATTACTATCTGAATTCCAGCCAGGGCCTCTGTAACAGCAACCCTGGCCTCTTCTGTGCTCTCGCCGATCGTAATGACTGAGCCGGCCCTTAGGGGCTGGCCAGAGACCTTCTCAATTTTATCACCTGGCTTTATTGGTAGATTTAGGAAAGCGACACGTTTGTCATCTTTTAGCCTCTCATCAACTCTTAGCTCCTTTACAGTCCCGGCCCCGGGAAAGAGAAATCTCTCGCAAAAGTATTTATCAATGGCCGATCTGTAGTCCTTAGCTTCGACATCGAGGCCGAGGGCGAAGCCCACAGCCGCCTCGACAATATTAGCTCCACTTGAGAGCAGGCCGGCATGGATAGATAAGAGACTGTGACCAAGCCCGTGGGCCACCTCTATTACCAAAGGTCCGTCAGGGCCGAGCACAATATCAGCCCTGATAACGGCCTCGCTTATACCAAGCGTCTCAGCTGCCGCCATGATCACCTTTTCTATCTGAGTCTGCTCGGCCTCTGTTATATCGGCCGGCAGGTCGCCACCATCCTCAATTACATAGGGGGAAAATTCGTCGAGACGGTCGTAATTCCTATCTGAAATAATTGGGGTAGCTATATTGTCCTTTGTAATGACACTCTCAGTGCTTATACGCGGTCCGTCTATCCACTCCTCTATCATGCACGTTCTTGATGGAGACGCATTTATCGCCTCTTCATATGCCCACCTGCGCTCGACACCTTTAAGAAGCCTTACTACCCCTCTTGCTCCACGGCCGTCGGTCGGCTTTATCACTACCGGGGTATCTATCTCGTCGAGTACCCTCTCCAGATGATCGAGGCTTTCTATTGAACTGAACCTCGCAGTCGGCACGCCCGCGTCCTTAAAGAGCCCCTTCATAAGGAGCTTGTCCATCGCGTACTTCGCGCTTTCGACGCCAATAGAGGGTAGCCCCCCGAGCTCCTTTGCCACATACGCTACGGTATAGGGAACGTCTGCGGCGGCGCTCATGACGCCGTCGATCCTGATATTTGCAGACGAGCGTAGCGCTCCTTCGGCGCTCTCGACAATGTTATCGAGGTCGGCGACTATCGTCTCGTCCGCCTCATCAAAACCAGGCGCGTCCGCGTCACCATCGCTTACGACTACCCTTAGCGCAAACTCCTTTGCTATCTTTATTATAGGAACAGCCTCTGTGGAGCCGCCGATAATAAGGAGCGTCTTGTCTTTATATTTGTTCATAGTCATCTGTCACCACCTTGTATAACTTGAATTAATCCATATTATTACGTTAAACACTTGTTTTGTCTAGATATATTTTAATCGATCGGAACAAAAGAGACGCGCAAAAAAAGGGCTAACGAACGAAGACCGTTAGCCCCTTGATTTATTTTGGCAGCCCGAAGTGTTATTTTTGTGTGG
>CBDVCO010000069.1:0-10118 GCA_965372515.1 uncultured bacterium
CAGTCTTCCGACCTCGCGAAGATCGACTTCGCGGATTACATCAGGAACCTTACCGCATCGATATTCAGCGGCTACAAGGTGGGGGTAGCGCCTGTAAAGCTCGATATAGATATTGATAAGTTTACGCTGGATATTGATAATTGCGTGTGCCTCGGTCTGATAGTAAATGAGCTATGCACAAACGCCTTGAAGTACGCCTTTCCTCATGGCAGTGGCGGAGAGATAGCCATAGAGCTAAACCATTGCGAGGACGATAGATGCGTATTGATAGTAAGAGACAACGGCATCGGGCTCCCTGAAGGTTCCAGGGCAAAAGAAGCCGACACCATGGGCCATCAACTTGTCGATAGTCTGATAGCACAACTCGGGGGAGAGTTGAAGGTTACATCTCAAAGCGGTACCTGTTTCGAGATCACATTTCCGTGCTTAAGCTAAAGGAGGAGGAATTTAATGATTGATATGGATGGCAGGGCTAGTATTCTAGTTGTGGAAGATGAGACTGTGGTCGCTAAGGTCTTGAGCCTCAGGCTAAAGGACCTGGGCTATGAGGTGGCAGGAATTGTGAATAACGCCATAGACGCCATAGCGGAGGCCAAAAGGCTTAAGCCGGACCTCATACTCATGGACATTATGCTAAAGGGGGATATGGACGGTATAGAAGCGGCCTCAGAGATCAGGAAGTTTTTGGATATACCGATTATCTTTCTTACCGCCTTTTCGGACGAGGAGACGCTTGAAAGGGCAAAGTTCACAGGTGCCTACGGCTATATTATAAAGCCCTTTGAGGAACGTGAGATTCGTATTAATATAGAGATAGCCCTCTACAAGCACAAGATGGATGAAGAGCTTAAGGCGGCGCGCAGGAAGATCAGGGTCTTAAACGGCCTTTTACCGATCTGTTCCTCGTGTAAGAAGATACGCGACGACAAGGGCTACTGGAGCCAGTTGGAGGTCTATATCAAGGACCACTCGAACGCGGAATTTACGCACGGCTACTGCCCAGAGTGCGCAACAGAGCTTCTCGATAGTGTAAAGAGGGATAGAGAGTAAGGGATCGTGACTGCGGCGGAACTATTTGTAAGGTGCCTTGAGAACGAGGGTGTCGAATATATCTTCGGCATTCCCGGCGAGGAGAACCTCGACCTGATGGACGCCCTGCTCGATAGCCCCATTACCTTCGTCACCACGCGCCACGAGCAGGGCGCGGCCTTTATGGCCGATGTCTACGGCAGGCTTACCGGCCGCGCCGGGGTATGCCTCTCGACACTCGGCCCGGGTGCCACCAACCTGATTACAGGGGTGGCCGACGCCAACATGGACAGCGCCCCCCTGGTCGCGATAGCAGGTCAAGCCGACACAAAGCGGCTCCACAAGGAGAGCCATCAGGTTTTAGACCTCGTAAACCTATTTAAGCCGATAACCAAGTATAGCGCCCAGATACTCCACCCCGAGGTGGTCCCCGAGGTCGTAAGAAAGGCCTTCAAGGTGGCCCAGACCGAGAAGCCCGGCGCTTCCTTTATAGACCTTCCTGAAAATATCGCGGCCATGGAGCTCTACAAGGAGAAGCTTCCACTCAAGGTCCAGAGCCCCATGCAGCCCAGGCCCCCGTCAGAGAAGGTCGAGCAGGCCGTAGAAGTGATAGGGGGTGCTAAATTCCCCATTATAATAGCCGGTAACGGCGTTATACGCGCCGGAGCCTGCAAGGCCCTCCTCGGTTTCGCCCAGAAACTGAATATCCCCGTTGCGACCACATTCATGGCCAAGGGGAGTTTTCCGGTAACACATCGCCTCTCTCTCGGCGCGGTGGGTCTGCAGAGCAACGACTATATAAGCTGCGGCCTTAATCGTGCCGACGTCGTAATATGCGTTGGATACGACATGGTCGAGTATCATCCCCGGCTCTGGAACCCGTCTAAAGATATAAAGATCATTCATATCGATCCGATACCTTCGGAGGTGGACGAGCACTATATATTGGAGGTCGGCGTTATTGGAGAGATCAATGCCGCGCTCGACGATATATCTGCGAAGGCAGTACCCTCAAAGGCCGACTATGGAGCCACGCTCCACGCGGCACTCGCCGATGAGGCGGCCTCCTACGCGGATGATGAGGGTTTTCCTTTAAAGCCCCAAAAGCTCATATGGGAGCTGAGGGAGGCTCTAAGTTCCGACGACATAGTGATAAGCGACGTGGGGGCGCACAAGATGTGGATGGCGAGGATGTATCCGGCCGAAGAGGCGAACACCTGTATAATAAGTAACGGTTTTGCCTCCATGGGCATCGCGCTCCCCGGGGCGATTGCCGCGAAGCTAGCGCATCCGGAGCGTAAAGTCGTGGCCGTGACAGGGGACGGGGGTTTCCTCATGAACTCTCAGGAGATAGAGACCGCACTGAGGATCGGCGTATCGATTATAATACTCATCTGGCGCGACGCTTCCTACGGACTTATCGAATGGAAGCAGAAGGTGCGATTTGGCAGGGAGAGCGGCGTGGAGTTTAAAAACCCGGACTTCGTGAAGTACGCCGAGAGCTTCGGGGCCAAGGGCTATCTTGTCGAGAGCGCCGACGGGCTCTTGCCGATCTTAGTTCAAGCCATAAAAGACGACACGGTGGTCGTCATAGATTGTCCCGTCGATTATAAAGAGAACCTAAAGCTCACAGAGCGGCTCGGCGATCTCGTCTGCCCTATCTGACGGCTCTCTTCTCCCCCTTAGCCTTTTTTCTTTTTCTTTTCGATTATCTCTAATCCCCCCGTGGCGCTCGGGTCGGTTGGGTCAAGTTTCAAGGCCTTATGAAATTGCTCTTCCGCTTTTACGCTCTCTCCAAGCTTCAGATATATAAGCCCCATTGCGGAGTAAGTGAAGGACTGGGCCGGGTTTATCCTGGCCGCCTCCTTGAGGTCGGTGAGCGCGGCGGGGTAGAGGGTTCTTCCGAGCTGGAAATACAGATAGGCCCTTGCGAGATAGGCCTCTTCGTTATAAGGGCTTACGGAAATAAGTCTCGTAAGTTCACTCTCCACCTCTTTGCCAAGGCCTTTTTTAAGCAGGTCGGCGATATAGGAAAAATCGAGGTACGAGGGCCTTATTAATCGGTAGCCGTGCTTTTCGACGACGCTATTATTTTCAGCCCCGCGTTTAAGGTAGACGATTGCCGTAGAGTCCCAGTAGACAGGAACCCACTCTTTGCTTACGGCCAGATGGAGTACGGCCTCTTTTCCGGCAATATCGGTGCGGTAATACTCAAGTACGGTATGGGTGATATTATATTTGTCGGTTACGGTCCTCCATACGTCGGCCGACTCGTGGGCGTCGACATAGTCCTTGTAAAATTCTTCAGGAAAATAATCCGAGCGGTTGTGGCCGTGTATAAAGACTTTTTTCTCAGGGAACCAGCGGTAGATGATATAGTCGCCAAAGGCGTATGAGTTGAATATGTTGCCTTTTATCCGGGCCTTATCTATAAAATCCAGCGCCCCCTCAGGGAAGATATGCTCCTTAACGCCGAGGCCGAAACTGAAGATGGCGGAGTTGGCGATCTGGATCGGCAGCGCGATGATAAATACGACGGCGACAATGAGACCGATCACTCTCTCGCGCCGGACGATCAACGAAATAAAAGTACTGTTCAGGTTCTTTACCACCACGATGGACGCTATCAAAGAAAACTCCGCGAGAAAGCGGATGCCCTTTATGCTCATGAGCAGAAAGGCCAGCAGCAGGAGGATATCGACGAAGTCGATCTTGCGGCGATTTATTATAAATCCGACAGCACTTAGTATAACAAGTACTGAGAAGCCCCAGGTATAGCGGAGCGCGTAGCCCCAGAGGTGGTTCAGGGTGAGCGGCTGGAACTCGTCTATCATGGCAATCACAGGGGATAGTATTGTAAATGACGAGACGAGCGCCTGGTAAAAGTCGGGGTTAATAAGTGAAGCGGCTAGGTTAATAGCGGCTATAATGGCCATCGACCTTGCCATGCGTAAAGGATTTACACCCTCAGGGTAAGTCTCCTTTGTTCTCCGTAAAAGAAAGTTTAAGATGTCTCCTGCCACATATATGCACGGTACTATCAAGGCGAGTATGAAGCTACCGTGGGTGTTCACCCATAAGAGTGCGATCAGAGGCAGCAGGTAGAGACGGTTCTTTCCGCCGCTACGGTATTGGTTTAATATGTAGAGCGTGGCCATGAGATAGATGAACTCGAAAGTGTGAGGACGCACCCACATCCTGAAGCGTAGCGCGTAGGCCGCGAGAACGAGGATGACTATAGCGAAGACAATGCCACGCCCTTTTTCCATAAAGAGCCGCATATTTAGATAGAGAAGAGTGAAGGCCGCACTTATCATGAGGGCGTTAAAGAGTATGAGCCCTTTTATTCCGGAAGTGGCCTCGACTATATGGAAGACGACGGCCGAAAGCCACGAGTGGACTATCCACGGCAGGTCCGGGTTTGTGTAGCTGAACGGGTCCATGTGGCGAAGTCTCCCGGTCTCCAGGATATACTCGCCGGCCTTTAAGTGGAACCAGATGTCATAGTCGCCGATCTTGACAACGGCCATCAGGTAGACGGGGATTATCGCGCTAAGAAATAGAAAGATATTAAGGGGCCTTAGGCTTTCACTCTTGTTCATATTTCTATATCTTTCCTGTGGAGGTGGCTCGATATTATCAATATAAAGCAGTCTAGGATTATAGCATAGTGCGTCCTCAAACGACACAAATATGCTGCTGGTTTCAGGTCGGGGTCGGCACTCTTGAGGCAGGCTCAAAAATATATGTAATTAATAGGATTCTATACTATAATCTCACCTGGACTTTTATGGTCGATTTTTTTTTGGCCCTTTTTTTAAGTGAGGTTTTTTTCTATGGGTTATACGGTCATTTTGATCGCTTTTACGCTCTTTTCCTCTGCGATGCTCTTACACGTTGTTGTCTGGAGGGTATTTAAGCCGAAACGTTTCCTGAGCGCGTTGATAATCGTATTGGTGGTCATACCCGTTGTCGCGGTTTTTTTCATTAACTATGCCATCAGCCCTCACTCGGGTTCATTCTCAATATCCGACTGGCTCGGGGTTTTATTGTTGCACCTCACGCTTACCTCGGCCTATATCCTCTCTTATCCGGCTATTCAGGCGAAGTGTCCTTCGCTTACAATGCTCTTGCTGATAGAAAACTCCATGGAGAAGGGTAGCACCATGGAGGAGCTCTCCAGCGCATTTAGCGACGAGAGCATAAGGGATTCCCGCTTAGACGATCTCGTCAATGACTCGATGGTCGTCTGTAGGGACGGCGATTATTATATGACGGCTAAGGGGGGTTTTCTTTTATGGCCGCTTATAATACTGCGCCGCCTGCTTGGACTGCCGATAGGGGAGGGTTGAGATGCTTACGCCTCTTATAGGTTTAAAGATATCGCTACTGCTTACGGTCCTCTCTTCGCCCGTAATTATTCTGCTCCTTCATATAATATTATCAAGGCTCGCGCTTTTTTTTAGAACGAAGCGTCCGCCGCAGTTTATCTGTGTGATGGCCGTTTTGTTCGGTAATCTTTTTTTTCTCATCTTGCTTTTGTTCCTCTGCTTCATTGCCCCGGGTGCGAGCGATACTGTGCCCGCGGCCGTCACCGTACCATCGATCCTTTACGCCTTTATAGTTTATAACCTTATGGGATATACCTATTTTCACATATATAATATGAGCGAGACGGCAAGAAGGGTTCGTATACTCTACGATATAAATTCGAAAGGCCGGCTTAAGAAGGCGGATATTGAAAAGCTCTATCACAAAGGGGATATGGTGGCAATGCGCGTGGAGAGGCTTTTGGGTCTAAAGCAGATCAAGCAGAAAAACGGCGCTTACGTCCTTGACGCCAGGCTTCTTTATTATGCCGCTCTCTTGCTCGCTTTCTGGAGCCGTTTGATAGGGCTATCAATTTTACCTGAGGGTTATAGGAAGAATCGTCAGCGCTAAGCGCCGGCTCTATTCCTCTACCGTGATCTTCCCGAGCATGCCCTTGTGTATAAAGCAGAGGTAGTAGTACTCTCCGGCCTCTTCAAAGGTATAGTCCCAGGACGCGCCGGGGTCTATGTTTGGCGTGAAGAGACCGCCCTTGCCGATAATCGAAAATGACGCGAAGAGATGGGCTATTTTGTCCGTGTTGCTCCACCTTACTGTTTCGCCCTTCTTGATCACCATATTGTCCGGGCTGAAGAAGTTAAACCTGCCGTCGGTCTTTTCGGGCGTCTCTATGATGTGGACGCCGTCCTTTGCGACAGAGATTACCGGCACGGAGAGTTTACTCTCGAACTGCTCTCTCTTTACCCCTCTGATCGGTTCAAAGTCGCCGGTGACATCTTTGTAGATGATGGCGATCTGTTCTGCTATGTAGAGGGTGGATTCTTTTTTTTCAGGCTTTACATCGGGGCCCATGGTGCTGTAGATCAGCGCCTTTATTTCCGCGGGGACCTTCTCTACGTTCTCTTCAACAACTTTATGGAGCTTCTCCTGGTCGTTGGAGTCGTATGCCTTTATAAAGGCTTCTGATATGCTGGGTTCTGCGGCAAAGCCGGTGGCGCAAAAGAGCATGGAGGCGGCAATAACGGATATTAAGACGACAGGGATATTTTTTATTAGCATTTAGACTCTCCTGAAAGCAGATTTAATCAAAGTTGATTGAATTAGTCTCGGAGTAAATGTGAAAGCTCAATCAAAGAGTGCTAAGTTATCATTAATAATGAGTGAAGTAAAGGACGTTTTTGGCTTGAAGGCGATATTTTTTTCGGCGTCCCGGGCTCTGGTTACCTCTTCTCAAAGACCTCCTTTATCTGCAGGGTCTTTAATATGTCCCTTCTTGAGATTATGCCGATCAAATGCCCATTGTCCATGACCAGTAATCTTCCCTGATGCGTTTCGCCCATGATCTTTAGCGCGTCCATGATCGCGTCGTCAGGGCCAAGCCTGCCCTCATCCACAAGAGGCTGCATTACCTCACTTGCCAATGTCTCGTCCCAACGGTCTTTGGGCGTGGCCCTTATGTTATTGAGCGTCAAGAGCCCCGTTACTTTGCCGAGCCTTGTTATAGGGAAGCTTACGAAGTGGTGCTTAAAGAAATATTCCTCCAGGGTCCTGGAGAGCGTGGTATTTCCTTCAAGCGTTATCAGATCGGTTGTCATAATGTCAGAGACCTTGAGCCCCCGGGTCTCCCGTTGAAGCTGCATCTGTCTGAAACTGCTCCCCGCGCTCTGCATCAGGAACATGCCGATAAGCACCGCCCACAGTCCCCCGGCCAGGTTGCCTGAAATTAATTGCAGGAAGCCGAAAAATATCAGTATCGCCGCGAAAAAACGCCCCACCTCGCTGGCTATCTTTGTTGCAGTAGTCACATCTCCGCTCTTCATCCACCACAGGGCCCTCAAGACACGTCCTCCGTCGAGCGGGAGGCCCGGGATCATATTGAATATAAGAAGTATTATATTTATGCGTACAAGGAAGGAGAGTACGGAGTTAATGACTATCATCTCCTCATGCGTGAAGCTACTTAGAAGCGCTCTTAAAAGATAGAAGAGACCGGCGATCAGCGCGCTCGCGATCGGGCCGGCGATGGCGATCTTCAGCTCGGATTTTGCGTCTTCCGGCTCGCTTGTGAGCTTTGCCACTCCGCCGAAGAGGAAGAGGGTGATCTCTTTTACCTCTATGCCGAGCTTGTTGGAGGTGATGGAATGGGAGAGCTCGTGCAGGAGCACGCATGAGAAGAGGAGAAGCGAGCTTATAACGCCCATGGCGAGATAGGTCCTTATCGCAAGCCCCGGTGTGTAGTACGGGTAATAGCCGTAGGCCATGGACCAGGCGACGAGAAAAAAGACTATGAACCACGAATAGTCGATGGATATGACTATATCGAATAATCTAAATAATTTTATTCCTCTGATCATGGAAATCCCGTTTAAGGTGCGCTCTTACTGGTGGCCCGCCACGAGGTTTATATCTGTGTCGGCAGGGCCGCCAGAGCGTCCGTCTCTTTGAAGGAGCACATGATATTCATGTTCTGCACAGCCTGGCCCGATGCGCCTTTTAAGAGGTTGTCTATGGCGCTGATGATGGTTACCCGATGCGTATTCTTATCCACCCAGAGCCCGATATCGCAGTAGTTGGAGTTCTGCACGAACTTTATATCCGGGAACGTGCCCTGGGGAAGAACACGAACAAAAGGCTCCCGGGCGTAGAATTCGTTGTAGATACTCTGGAGGTCATCAAGGCTTAGGGAGCCGTCCAGAGTAGCGTAGATAGTGCTAAGTATCCCGCGTGACACCGGCAACAGATGCGAGGTAAAGGTGACGGCTATTTTTTTGGAGGCAAGAGCGCCCAGTTCCTGCTCTATCTCCGGGGTGTGGCGGTGTTCGCCTACGTTATAGGCCTTAAACCCGTTGTAGACCTCCACAAAGGAGCTTTCTAGAGCGGCCCCGCGCCCCGCGCCCGATACCCCGCTCTTCGCGTCGATTATTATCGAGTCCTCCTTTATTACCCCGCCTTTCTTCATTAGAGGCGCAAGAGCTAGTATCGCGCTCGTCGGGTAACAGCCGGGATTCGCTATGATAGAGGCGTCCTTTATCTCGGCGCGGTGAAGCTCCGGTAGACCGTAGACCGCGTCGGCCAGGAGGTTCTTTGTCTTGTGCTCATTGTACCACTGCTCGTAGACCTCGGGGTCGCGAAGCCGGTAGTCGGCGCTCAGGTCTATTATCCGTTTCTTCCTTTCGAGAAAATGCGGCACTATCTCCATGGACGCGCCGTGCGGAAGACAGGCGAATACGATATCCGCCTCCGTATTTGAGATATCGGCGGGTGCCTTGAAACAAAGCTTATCGTAGTAGCCGTTAAGGGAAGGGAATACCTTGGTTATATGCACCCCCTCGTACTGGCGCGAGGAGAACTCTATAACCTCTGCCTGCGGGTGGTTGTATATGAGTTTTAGGAGTTCGAGCCCGGTGTAGCCGCTCCCTCCGAGAATCGCTACCTTAACCATCTGTACCTCTCTTTAATGCGTACTATAGCGAACTATAACATAAAAAAAGGGGGAAGGCTATGGCCCTTCCCCCAATCAATGACAACAAATTCTACAATGTCGGTTAGATTATCTCTTGGAGAACTGGAACCTCGCTCTTGCGCCCTTCTGGCCGTATTTCTTTCTCTCTTTCATCCTCGGGTCTCTCATGAGGAAGCCGCTCTTTTTAAGCGTCGCCCTGAGAGAGGGGTCTATCTTTAGAAGCGCCCTTGAGATGCCGTGGCGTATCGCGCCGGCCTGGCCGCTTTCGCCTCCGCCGTTCACGTTCGCGAATACGTTATACTTGTCTGTATTTTCGGTAACCTCAAAGGGGCTCAGCACCATGATCCTGTGCGAATCCCTGCAGAAGAATTTATCCATGGGCCTTTTGTTTACGGTAACCTCACCGGTGCCGGGCTTTAGACGCACCCTGGCGACAGAGCATTTGCGCCTGCCTACCGATATATCCGTTCTTTCTGACATTAATCGAGCCTCCTAAAAAAGTTTCAAAATCTTGTATTAGCCTGCCTTGAGTTAGAGATCAAGGCTTTCGGGCTTTTGCGCCGCGTGCGGGTGGTCCGCCCCGGGGTATACCTTTAATTTCTTGAACATGGCCCTGCCGAGCGTCCCCTTGGGGAGCATGCCCCATACCGCTTTCTTTACCGCCTCTTCGGGCTTTTTCTCCATGAGCTTTTCTAGCGTAATAGACCTGATACCGCCCGGATAGTTGGTGTGGTGGTAGTAGGTCTTGTCCAGGAGCTTGTTGCCGGTGACCGCCACCTTGCCGGCGTTTACCACTACGACAAAGTCTCCCGTGTCCATGCCCGGCGTGTATATGGGCTTGTGCTTGCCCCTGAGTACTACGGCCAGCCGCGCGGCGAGCCTGCCGAGCGTCTTACCCTCGGCATCTACCACAAACCATTTTTTTTCGATCTCGTCTACTTTCGGCCTGAATGTCTTCATCTGCTCTTATCCGTTCCTCTCAAATAATATTAATATTTAAGAATAATCAATAGCTCATGGGTTGTCAAGGATTTTTATTCTGTATTGGGGACTTACAGCTCTCCGGCTTGATTTATCC
>CBDVCO010000070.1:0-10000 GCA_965372515.1 uncultured bacterium
AGGAATAGGGAAGGTAAGGATATTAACTAGCTACCGTACTTTATTCGCCTTTGCCCGCTGATTGGCAACGAGTACTTTTTTTCTAAGGCGTATCAGTCCGGGCGTTACCTCGACCAGTTCGTCTTCCTTAATAAACTCCAGGGCCTCTTCGAGGCTTAGGTTCTTCGCCGGGATCAAGAGTAGCGACTCGTCGCTTCCCGAGGCGCGCATATTGGTAAGTTTCTTCGTCTTGGTGGCGTTTACGTCCAGATCCTTATCCCTGGAGTTCTCCCCTATTACCATACCCTCGTAGACCTCGGCGTTCTCAGAGAGGAACATAGTCCCCCTCGGCTGTAGATTAAATAGAGCGTATGTCGTTGTGCGCCCCGCCCTGTCCGCGACAAGCGCGCCGGTCTTACGTTTGGCGATATCACCCTGCCAGGGCTCGAAGCCGTCAAAGAGGTGGTTCATTAACCCCGTGCCCCTGGTGTCGGTCAGGAACTGGCTCCTGAAACCGATCAGGCCCCTTGAGGGAACCCTGAACTCTAGCCTTACCCTGCCGTGGCCGGGATTTACCATGTTGGTCATCTTGCCTTTACGGGGTCCCAGACTCTCGGTCACGACGCCGATATGCTCTTCGGGCACGTCGATCGTCAAAATCTCCATGGGCTCATGCTTTTTGCCGTCGATCTCCTTTGTGATGGTCTCGGGCATGGCTATTGACATCTCGTAGCCCTCTCTTCGCATCATCTCTATTAATATGGCAAGCTGAAGCTCGCCCCGGCCCATCACCTTAAAGGAGTCGCTCTCCATGAAGTCAACCTTAATGGAGACATTATAAAGAAGCTCCTTCTCGAGCCTCTCCCTGAGGTTCCTCGACGTTACGAATTTCCCTTCACGTCCGGCAAAAGGAGAGGTGTTGGGCGAGAACATCATGGAGATTGTCGGCTCGTCGAGCTTAATCCCTCCCAGCGCCTTGGGGTTTTCAGCCGAGCTGATAGTATCGCCGATATTTACTCCCTCCATACCGGCAAGAGCTATTATATTGCCCGCGCGTGCCTCGTCCCCTTCGATACGCTCAAGGCCCTCGAAAAGATAGAGCGACTTTACCGTGGCGTGGCGTGATTTATCATCTGACTCGACGATCGAGACCTTCTCTCCCTTTTTTATCGTGCCGGAAAAAATCCTGCCGACCGCCAGCCTGCCGAGATAATCATTATAATCGATATTTGTCACCAGCAACTGAAGTACCTCATCCGGGTCGCCGTCTGGAGCAGGCATCTCGGTCAGGATCTTATCGAATAGATGCTTTAAGTCAGTTGAATCGTCGGTAAGGTTGAGCTTTGCCACACCCTCCTTGGCGTTGGTGTAGATTATCGGGAAGTCCAGTTGATCTTCCGTCGCGTCAAGGTCGATAAAGAGATCATAGACCTCGTCTATCACCTCGCTGATACGCGCGTCCTTACGGTCTATCTTATTAATGACGAGAATTTGGGGAAGCTCTAACTCCAGAGCCTTTTTTAAGACAAAGCGCGTCTGAGGAAGCGGGCCTTCGCTTGAATCTACGAGCAAGAGCACGCCGTCCACCATCTTAAGCGTACGCTCGACCTCACCGCCGAAGTCGGCGTGGCCCGGGGTATCTATGATATTTATCTTCACCCCGTTATATTCGACCGCGGTATTTTTTGCCATTATCGTAATGCCGCGCTCGCGCTCAAGGTCAATAGAGTCCATTACGCGCTCTTGCACCTCTTGATTGGCGCGAAAAATCCCAGCCTGATGGAGCATGCCGTCAACGAGCGTGGTCTTGCCGTGATCGACATGCGCGATTATGGCTATATTTCTAATATCGTCTCTCTTCATCGATTCTCCTGAAAATAAAACATTACCTAAGGTCAGGCGGCTATCAGCTCCGCCCGCCTCCTCTGTTGTTGGCCCTCTTTGAACCCGTACTGCTAAACCCTTTCTTTGAAGCTCGGCGCGTGAAACCTCCCGGCCTTTCGCGCCGGCCCTGAGTGTTGCCCGGCCTCCCGGGATGCGCGCCTCTTCCCTGGGCGGCCCTGTCTCTCGCCAGTTCCTCACGGCTCTCTTGAGTAAATCCCTCAATATGCTCAACCTCGACCTTACGCCTTAAAAGGCGCTCGACCTGTGTTAAAAGGCCGCGCTCATCGGCACTGACGAGGCTTATTGCCTTGCCGCTTTCGCCCGCGCGCCCGGTGCGCCCGATACGGTGGATGTAGTCCTCGGCAATAGCGGGCATGTCGAAATTAACAACGTGCGGGAGGCGGTCGATGTCGAGACCTCGCGCGGCGATATCCGTAGCGACAAGTGTGCTTACCTTGCCGCGCTTAAAATCGGCGAGCGCCTTGGTACGCGCGGCCTGGCTCTTGTTGCCGTGTATGGCCGTGGCGCTTACGCCGTCTGTAGTGAGCTGCTTTGTTAGCCTGTTGGCCCCGTGCTTGGTTCTGGTAAAGACCAGCACCCTGTTCCAGTCACCTTCTTTTATAAGGTGCGTAAGAAGTGCGCGTTTACGCGTACGACCGACCGGGTGTACCACCTGAATAACGGTCTCGGCGGCTGTGTTTCTACTGGCGACCTCTATTACCTCCGGGTTGTGGAGGAGCCCGTCGGCAAAACGCTTAACATCGTCTGTGTAAGTAGCTGAGAAGAGCAGGTTCTGGCGTCTGGCCGGAAGTAGTTTCATGATGCGCTTAATGTCCGGCAAAAAGCCCATGTCGAGCATACGGTCGGCCTCGTCGAGCACGAGTATCTCTATCCTTGATAGATCGACCGTCGGCCTACCGGCATGGTCAAGTAACCTTCCCGGTGTCGCTATTACAATATCGACCCCACGGCGCAGTGCGTCAATCTGGGGATGTATGCCGACACCGCCGTAGATGACCGTGGAGCGTAGCCTCAAGTTACGTCCGTAGGTATCTACACTCTCGGCAACCTGCGCCGCTAGCTCCCTTGTAGGCGTCAGCACGAGGGCGCGCGGCTTACGCCCCTTCTTCAGGCTGACCACGCCCTTGGTTAAAAGGTGAAGCATGGGCAGGGTAAATGCGGCGGTCTTGCCGGTGCCTGTCTGGGCCCCGCCAAGCACGTCTCTACCGTCGAGTACCACGGGTATAGCCTTTGCCTGGATCGGTGTTGGAACGGTATAGCCCTCTAAGCGGACCGCTCCCAGTAGTTCGGCCCTCAGGCCGAGTTCATCGAACTGCATAAAAAAAACTCCTATATCAGCCTACCTAAATCTCTTGGCTTCAAGAGACCTGGCCGGTTCAGGCTTAAATGTTGAGGTTATTCTAAGTGAAGTTGAAAATGGAAGGATCAACCGTACAGAGAGTACACCAACCGGTGGGTGCGAAATAATCTTTTTACTATAACACTATGGGGTATATGGGGTCAAGAGAAATTAGCTGGGAAATCAGATGGTATCAAGAAACTCAACGGGTAAAAAGGATCGCATTAATTAATTTAAGTAAGGAATTCGCTCAAGTTCCTCGGATCATCTTATACAATCCAGATCTTTTAGCTTGGGTGAGCCGGCCATTACGCCGGTAAAATACATAGGTCCCATGCGAATCGTTGAAGCAACATTCTCATCCACTCCCGATGAGACAGTTACCATATCTTCGACACGAAGAGTTTCCAGTCCTATTTGCTTACCCTCTAAGTTGCAGAAGATCGTCTTTGGTGTGATTAGAAAAGCCTGAATCTTATCATTGAGTTTAAGCTCAACAGCTGTCTTTGTAATAGAGGCGATTTCCGAGGAAGTCCTTAGTTCGAAGTCATCGTCCGAGTTGTTATGAAGAAACTGACCCCACCCTCTTGTCAAGGCATTACTCATAATGCCGTCTGGACTCATCAAAATGTCCCCAAAGAACTCTACCTTTATAGCCTCACCATTCGGTTTTTCATTATTAATAGTACCCCTCATGCGCATACCCGCAACAGAGATAGAGGTCGAAAATAGTATGATTAAAAGAACTGATAGTAGGTATTTCATTATGGATGCACCCCTCTTTATAGTTATGTAGAGTTTTGCGTAGCTCTATTCAATCCACCTAACTCTCTCAGGTTAAGTCCTAAAAAGCAAACCGTTAAGTCGAACTGATTATAGCAAATTATAGCAGCATAACATTAAAGCGCAATTAAAAAAGGTTCCTGGGCCACCCTGAGTTTCGGGTAAACAAAGAAAAAGCATAAATAAGACCGCTTCCCCACTTTCTTGACCCATGTCAATGAATCCTCACGTCACGCCGGGCTATATTAATGGCACAGCAGGGCAAAACTAAGCCCTGCAGGGCAATATTACAAAAATAATTCAAGGAGGAATATCATGACAAAATCGTCCGTACGGAACATGGTAGTCGGCGGGACTATCATTGTCTCCGTAATCTTTCTCTATATGACCTACTTATCGTACGCGTCATTGCCGGAGAGGACCAACACCGAGAAGATCACAGAAGGTGTCGCGTGGGGAAAGCACGTCTTTGAACGCCATGCCTGCATAGACTGCCACACGCTTCTCGGCGAAGGCGCGTACTACGCTCCTGAGCTTGGAAACGTGATCGCAAGACGCGGCGAGCCGTATGTAAGGACAGTATTCGAGACAACGGCCAAACAGGGCTGGGGCGCTACAAGAAGAATGCCGCAGTTCGATCTTGACAAGAAGGATATCGACGGACTTGTCGAGTTCTTCAAATGGATGAACGAGATAGACACAGCCAACTGGCCGCCCAATATAGAGGGATAAAAAAGATAAATTTCTTATAAAGAAATTTCAGGAGGAATATTATGGAACTCAAGTTCGAATCACAACGCGTCGCACTGCCCTACTTTCTGGCGGCAGGCGGTCTTTTCTGCGCGCAGATCCTGTTCGGTCTGTTGATCGCCGCGCAGTACATATGGCCCGATCTCTTATTCCCGGCCATACCGTTTAACATAGGACGAATGATACACATTAACCTGCTCATAGTATGGCTTCTCTTCGGCTTTATGGGAGCGGCCTACTACCTCATCCCCGAAGAGGTCGAGGGTGAGATCTGGAATGTTAAACTCGCGCTCGTGCAGTTCTGGCTCTTCCTCGTAGGAGGTGCCTCGGCAATAGTCGGCTACCTGTTCAGGATCCACGACGGCAGGGAATTTCTCGAGCAGCCAGACTTCATCAAGGTCGCCATCGTTATCGTCGTCCTGATGTTCATCTTCAATATGATAATGACCATCATCAAAGGAAGAAGAAGAACAGGAGTCGCGATCGTTCTTATGGTCGGCTTTATAGGGCTTGCGGGGTTCTATCTCTTTTCATTCTTTAAGCCAGACAACATGGTGCTCGACAAGTACTTCTGGTGGTGGGTCGTACACATGTGGGTCGAGGGCGTATGGGAGCTTATAATGGCCGCAATACTCTCATTCCTCCTTATCAAACTCACCGGAGTTGACCGTGAGGTCGCTGAAAAATGGCTCTACGCCATTGTCGGCCTGACATTCGTAACAGGCATAATCGGCACTGGACACCATTACTACTGGATAGGCACGCCGGAGTTCTGGCAGACATGGGGCGCGTGGTTCTCGGCAATCGAGGTGCTCCCCTTCGTCGCAATGGTAGCCTTCTCATTCTCCATGATAAGAAGGCGTACGAGAGATCACGCGAACAAAGCGGCGATGTTATGGACTGTCGGCGCTGCGGTTCTCTCATTTCTCGGCGCGGGCGTCTTAGGCTTCATGCACACGCTGCCGCAGATAAACTACTACACCCACGGTACGCAGATGACGGCGAGCCACGGACACCTGGCCTTCTACGGCGCTTACGCCGTCATAGTGCTGGCCATCATCTCTTACGCTATGCCGAATCTCAGGAACGTTATGCCGAAGAACCAGCGTCTTGAGATATTCGCCTTCTGGGCTATGTCGATCTCCATGCTCCTCATTGCGGCCACGCTCACAGGCGCGGGCATCGTGCAGGTCTATTTGCAAAGAGTTCTGGCGATACCGTTCATGGAGACCCAGAGCTATATGGGCATATTCTACGGCGTGAGATTGGCCTTCGGAGCTACCTTTGCCATCGGAGTCATAGCCTATGTCATCGACTTCTTCTCTATCAACAAGAGGAAGGTCTCGGTGTAGCAGATTACTATCTGACCCGGTCCGGCCTGCGTCTGGACCGGTTTTAAGCTCCGGGCAGGTTTTGTACCCTAACCTGCCCGGAGTATGAACTTAGAGGAGTTATTATGGATAAGACTCATGTCAAGATCGTCACCAATAAAGAACCCGACAAAGGAGCGGCGAAAATCGCAGAGCCATTCTACATACCCGTCAAGAATGAGATTGCTCTATTTGAGGCGGCACACAAAGAAAAGATGGCGGTCCTCTTAAAGGGGCCGACCGGATGCGGAAAGACCCGCTTTGTCGCGCACATGGCATGGCGCTTAGGTCTTCCTCTACACACTGTCTCTTGCCACGACGACCTCACAAGCTCCGACCTCGTCGGCAGATACCTGATAGAAGGCGCTGAGACCGTCTGGCAGGACGGCCCTTTAACCCGCGCCGTAAGGCACGGGGGCATCTGCTACCTGGACGAGGTGGTAGAGGCGAGAAAAGATACCACCGTAATAATACATCCCCTCTCAGACGACAGGAGGACCCTGCCGATAGAGAAGACCGGCGAGACACTCACGGCGCCGGACGACTTCATGCTCGTCATCTCATATAACCCGGGCTACCAGCATATACTTAAGGAACTTAAGGCAAGCACCCGGCAGAGGTTTATAGCTCTTGAGTTCGACTACCCAACAGAAGAGCTTGAACTTAAGATAATCTCTACTGAAAGTGGCTTAGAAGGAATTGAAGCCGAAAGGCTCGTTAAACTGGTAAGGCAGATGCGCGGGCTTGTTGACTCGGGTCTTGAAAACGCGCCCGGGACGAGGCTCATAGTTCAGGCCGCGAGACTGATAACAAGCGGTATCGCGCCGGGGGCCGCCTGCGAGGCGGCAATCGTCATGCCCATCACCGACGACCCGGATATGCACAGAGCCATGCTCGACATGGTAGAGGCGGTCTTTTAAGACGAGGCACCGGCAATGGAAGAATATTTCGGCATAGCGGTTGACAAGGCCGCCCGTTATATACACTCAAGGCGGCTCAATAAATGGCTCTCTGGCGAGCCGTTTACTCTAAAAGAGAGCCTTAGAAGATTTACCACCCTCGCCTCACTCCTTTCAGGCTTTCCTGTGCGTGTCGTGGATCTGCGCGGCGACGTTCGACCGAAACCCTACGCCGCGATACTCCACAAGATGGCCCACCCCGCCATACTCCCTGAACACGCATTCGCCTGGAGCGACAGGGAGACAATTTATCTTCCGATATCGATTGCTGACATGGATTCACCGGTCGCCCAGGAAGAACTCGCCAGATATCTGGTCTTCTTCCTCTCGGCGCAGATAAAATACGGCACGCTGGATTTTGCTTATAAGAAAAGAGATCTCCTCACTAACGACCAGACACTAGTTGACATCTTCTGGATAATGGAGAATACGAGGCTCTTCCACATTATCCGAAATGAATTCCCGGCGCTCTTTAGAAACTGGGATAAAGCCTGTAAGCACCTCCTGACAAGAAGACCCAAAGAGAGACTTTTACGCAGGAGTGAAAAGAAGGTAGAGGAGTTTTTTCTAACTTCGCTAAAAGAGAACAAAGATACACTTGACCAAAGCGGCCCAAATGACAGCCTTAAGGCGGCTCAAAAACTAAAAGAAGAATGGGAAGCCGAAGGCGTCACCTTTAAACGCTACAGGGCCTTAGTCCCCTTTGTCCCCTGGGGCAGGCTCATCGTAGAAAAGATACAGCCGCCTCACGCTAAACCTGTCGAAGAAAATTTTACAGGTTCAAAGATTACACCGACATCAAAGAATGAAGACAATGAGAAAGATGGCAACGAAAGCAAAGAAGAAAATGAACGCTCCAGATATATGGCGACCAGAGAAAAAATAGACGAAGAGGCCTGCGAAGATGGCCTTATACTAAATATCTACGACAAGATACTGAGCTGGGCCGAGTTTGTAAATGTAAGCCGCCCATTTGACGACGACCCGGATGACGAGAGCGACAAGAAGGCCGATCAGCTCGAAGAGCTTACAACAGCGGAGACTGAACGAAGCGCCGGAACGAGCTTCAACGCCGACCTTGAAAGAGAGGCCGCGCCTGTTGAAGAGCCCTCTAGTGTTCACGCGCCCGGCGCTGAAGTTTTTACATATCCCGAATGGGACTACCAGAAAAAGATTACGAGAGAGGACTACTCACGCCTTACCGAGACCTATGCTGACGTTGTGGAGACCGACTTTGTAGATAAAGTTTTGGATGAAAGAAAAGGGCTCATAAAAGATATCCGGCGTAAGTTCGAACTCATAAACCCGGATACGCACAGCGTAAGCCGCCAGATGGACGGCGACCATATTGATATAGACGCCGCTATTGAGGCGCTCATAAATGTAAAGGCCGGTAAAGAGGCCGGAGAGAAACTCTACATATCGAGCAGAAAGACGGAGCGCGACCTCTCCACCCTCTTCCTTGTAGATCTCAGTATGTCCACGGACGCGTGGGTAAAAGATAAGCGCATCATAGATCACGAAAAAGAGGCGCTCGTCATTCTCTGTGAAGCGATGGAGGTACTTGGAGATCGCTACGCCATCTACGGTTTTTCAGGAAAGACCCGTAATAACTGCAGGTACTTTTCCATCAAGGGCTTTGACGAAACGTACAACAAAGATGTTCGCACAAGGATCGGCTCGCTCATCCCCTATCAATACACACGGATGGGCCCGGCTGTTAGACATTCGACCTATCTTCTAAATAAGGAGACCTCAAGAGCTAAACTGCTCTTCCTGATCTCCGACGGCAAGCCAAACGACATGGACGCCTACGAAGGCAGATATGGTGTGGAAGATACGAGGATGGCGATACGTGAGGCTGAAAGGAAAAGCATAACGCCCTTTTGTCTGACAGTGGACTCCAAGAGCGGCGAGTATCTGCCGCGCATATTCGGCGCGGGAAACTACGCGGTGCTGGCGAGTGTAGAAAAACTTACGAGAAAACTGCCCGAACTCTACGCCCGGATGGTGCGGCAGCTTTAACCCGCCTATCAGTTAAAGAGCCCCTTTAGCTGTTCCCTGTCCATAAGGCCGTCCTTTAGATTGACGATATTATTTTCCTTAAACTTACGCATAGTCCTCGACATGGTCTCAGGGGCGATATTGAGGAGAGCGGCGACCTTGTTCTGCTTGAGCTTCATAAAGAGTTCGTCATTTTCATAGATAAACTTCGCCACACGGGCGGTCGAGTCCATCGTGAGGTTATGCGTAATGACCTTATCGAGAGCCTTTATCTTGTGCGCGAGCGACTTTATTATTGAGAGCGATATCTCCGGGTTCATAAGGAACTCTCTTTCAAAGGCCCTGTAATCTATGCTTATCACCTTGCCGTCCGTCTCAAAGACGGCGGTCGCGGGGTAGGCCATATGTTCAAGGCAGGCGATCTCGGCGACAAGCGTGGTGGGATAGAAGAGGTTCAAGACTATCTCATTGCCCGCCTTGTCGCACTTATAGACCTTCAGGATCCCGTTTACGAGGATATTGAGCCTATCAGAAGTCTCCCCTTCTAAAAAGAGGAAATTGCCAGACTTAAATTCCTTCGGCCTCGATATCTCGGTGAGCATATCAAGCTGTTGTCGATTCAGATGTTTAAATAGGTAGATATCCTTTAGATTCAAAATTCCATCCTTATGGTCTTTGTTCTTAATATTATATCGGCTTTAAAGACGCACTGTTATGATATATGTCAGGTATAATCCCAAACTCTACTATCTCTTTAAACCGAATTACAATCGAAATTTGACATCTAATACTAAATCGAATAAAATTCATATATAATCGACTATTGCCTGATAAATTTAATGCTCTAGGTAAGGCTGCTCTTATGAAGGTTTTCACTAAAATCTCTTTATCGCTCCTGGCACTCTTCTTTC
>CBDVCO010000071.1:0-9880 GCA_965372515.1 uncultured bacterium
GTTCCTTCCCTTCTCTTTTGCCTTATAGAGGGCGTCGTCAACGCGCTTAATGAAGGGCATAAGATAAGAAAGACGGCTACCCCTAATATACAACCAAACTAAGAATTAGACAATAGCGCATAAAACGTATCCTTTAAATAATATAACTATATCGGCTCTTTGCCTTAAAGAGCACTTGGACGACAGCGCGGAGAGCCATGCCGAACAAGACGATCTCACTACTACCTCCAAGCGGCAGTCAACTATCAGGTTAGCGCCATAAGCCAATAGAACCCTATAATAGATATCTATTATTAGATCAAAAAGCCTTGCCTATGCCTTAACCCTCAGGCATATAAATAAATTTTATTAAACACCTGCTTTTTATGATTTTTTCCTTGACAGATGCCAAATATCGTATAGACTAGGTGGTGAGTAGGTATTAAATAGTTCATGTGGGGCTATGGAGATACCTAAGTCTTTGATATTAAACCCGATATTCATGACGGATACTTGGGTTTAACAATGGTGAAGATGCCTAGATGCTGCCGTATAAGAGGCGCAGCGTTTCAGGCATTTTTTTATTTTAGGGCTCGGCGGTTTTTCACCGGCAAGGAAATCAGATCAACATATCATATAACGTTTGAACTTGGATTTAGGGGGTCCGTTATTTTATGTCGATAAGGTTAACAAAGACTATCTTTTTTGCCATTGCCCTGACAGCCGGGCTACTTTATATTTTGTCAACACATGCCGATGCGGCGACACCGGTCGACTATCCGGCAGGTGCAACTGCTAACGGCATAGTAAATACAAGGCATAATCTCGGAACCACAGGCCGAGTACTGGCCACACACAAAGACGGTGGAACCGCGCCGATAACTGCTATAGGCGCAGAGGGAACATCTGAAGTCTGCATATTCTGCCACACCCCTCACCACGGCTCTACCAACGCCCCATTATGGAACAAAGGCGCACAGTCAACAACCTATTTAACATACGGCACAACTATAGGCGGAACAAGCGCCGACACCACTCCTGGCGCCGCGACACTCGCGTGCTTGAGCTGCCACGATGGTGTTAACACCTTTGACACCATTGTCAACTGGCCAGGTAAGAGCGGAGCCGGCACCAATGCCGGCGCAACCACAACAGACATGGGCTGGAGATTCGGCATGCCTGATGGATGGGACGGAGCATTATCGTTGGATCACTTTGACGCCTCCGCAGGTTCACCATGTAATCTATGCCACAATGAAGGTGAGTTGTTTGCAATAGCATACCCTGAAGGCAACCCGTCCTATTCTCTTGACCTGGGTACCGACCTCCGTAATGACCACCCGGTATCCATAACCTACACTGAGAACAGAGCGTCACTCAGGCCTGTAACCACTCAGATCACCAGTGTAACCATGGAGAACGACGTGCTTACCGTTGTAGCGACCACAACGGATTCAGCCACGACAACTGAGAACCTGTGGGCTGTTGGTGGTTACCTCAATCCGACAGCCACCATTCAAGACCTTTTGCGTAACGGGAAGGTCGAATGTTCCTCATGTCATGACCCGCACTTTGACAACCAGAGCTGGGACGAGGTGGAACCTGTATGGGGTAATGACGGGGCAAACTATTCTTGGTGTTCCGATGGAGAGGACTGCTCCGACGGACTTTTCTTAAGAAGAATCGGCGGAAACTCACTCTCCGGCGTATGCCGCACTTGCCACAATAAGTAATTCTTAATAAGCGCCTTAATATCTTAAAACCGCTCAAGGGCTCTATATTTTAGTTATTCCCCCTACAAAAACTCCACCCTGTTCCTTCCCTTCTCTTTTGCCTTATAGAGGGCGTCGTCAACGCGCTTAATGAAGCTTGCCACGGTGTCGTTTGGTTTGAGTTGAGTTACACCGAAGCTGAGCGTAACCGTCTTGACCGTCTCGAACTTATAGTTCTCTATCTCCCCGCGTATTCTCTCAGCCAGGCGCACACTGTCGTCAAGGTCGGCCTCGATGGCGATCACTATAAACTCCTCGCCGCCCCACCTTATAAAATGGTTTGTCCTCCTCATATGGTGTCTTACGATATCGGCCGTCTTCCGTAAGACCTCATCCCCGACCGCATGTCCGTATGTGTCGTTCACATCTTTAAAGTGGTCAAGGTCGAACATAAGCAAAGAGAGCGCGTGGTGAAACCTCTTGGCCCTCTCCATTTCCATTACTATCAACTCATTGAACTTGGTCCTGTTAAAGGCACTGGTCAGCGTGTCGGTCGTGGCGAGCCTCTCAAGGTCAACGAGCATTTTTTTGCGTTCCGTAATGTCGCGTACAACGGCCTGAAGTAGCTCTCTCTTTCTGATCCTTATAGCGGTAAGCGTTACGTCGGCATAGAAATCGTGACTATCAGGCCTTTGGAACTTAAATTCAAAGTTTGCGCTACCCTCCTTTAATGCCTTGTTGATATTGTCGAAGAAAAAGACGCGCGAGTCCAACTCGTCGTCCTGCTCGTTGGGAGAAAAATCCAGGAGGCTCTTGTTTAAAAGCTCTGAATTCTTTGTCGTGCCAAAGAGCTCAAGCGCGCGCGGATTACAATCCAGAATAAGATCATCACTGCAGAGAAAGATCGCGTTACTGAGCGAGTTAAAGAGCATCCTGAACTCCTGCTCTGATTCGCGGATCTTGTCGGTGGCCTCTCTCTGTCTCTGCCTGATACGCATAAAGACGGCAATAGTGAATACGATAATGCCGGCGAGTACGGCCAAAATAATCCCAAAGAAACTATCGGCCCTCTTTGCGTACAATGCATTGCCGGCCCTAAGCTTTGATACTACCGCCCTGTTAATGTATCTTGTCTTTTTAAAGTATTGATCGAAGCTCTGGGTGTTAAGGAGAGGAGAACCTGAAACCCTTCGGTCATTTAAGCGGTCCATGCCCATGGCCTTGAGTTTTCCTACCCTCACCCTTAAGGACTCCACCGTATTTCTATCCTCCGGATCGCTGATACGCCCGTACTCCTTATCATCACCGTTTAAAACACTTTCGCTTATGTGAATGGCCTCCTCTATATGAAGAAATATATGCTTGGGTTCGAGCCCTGCATCACCATTAAGATACTTCTCGAGGAATAGATGAAATAGCGAGGTCTCCGTCTCGATCTTCATCAATGAACTCATCAACAGCTCGTTTCGGTGTTGAGAATGACGAATGGTGTTCGTCAGGTAGACAAGGAGGATAGCCGCCAGGCCGAATATGAGTAACAATACAGGCATCCATATCCAGCTCCTGTCACTCACGGGTTTTTTGACAAAACCCTCTCCATTTTCATTTATTTTATCCTTTGGGAACATTTAAGCTCCATATAAGCATAAAAGTACTGGAATTTTATAGTATAACACAAAGCACGGCGGCAATGCACGATACAGAACTTGCTGAGCGCGACAATATACGATTGACTCGACACAAGCTATCTTATATACTTTAGAAAATCTTTCAAGCACTTAAGCCTGGAGATTAGAACCATAGAGAATAAGACAAAGATCAAGCGGAGAAATAATGAAAACAAAATCCCAAATCATCATCGCCTCTTTAATACTTTTCTTCGCCTTTAGCTCCACGCTCTTTGCCGGCGAGCTCGTCTACATAGAGGGTGTGGACGACCGGGCCGAGGTCTCATACGCCAGCACCAACGGCAATACCGATACCATGACGATATCGGGAAGGATCAGGACAACGAGATATATCGAGGAGTTCAAGATAACTGCCAGGGGCGCGATACTCCGCACCGAGGCCAACGGGGTAGAGACGGAAGACAAGCTGAAATTCGAGATATCGGCTGAAAGAGATCTAACCGACAGGCTCTTTGTCCTGGGATATTTTAGCTACTTAAGAGACACCTTCGCAGGCTATGATTATCGCATCTTTGCCGGGCCCGGCCTCGGCTACACCATTATAGATACAGAAGAGAGGCTCCTTCAGGGCTTAGTCTCTGTTCTCTATAACTATGACAATTACTCAGTCGGCCCTACGGCTTCGGATGAGAACGTATCACTTAAGGTAACCGGCAAATACTCGCAGCACATAACGGAAAGGATCTCATTTAAGGAGATACTCGACTACACCGCTTCGTTCGAGGATATGAACAGGTACTTTATCGACTCGGAGACAAGGTTTGAGATGAGGCTGGACGATACCTTCTCGCTCGCATTAAGCTACATAATAAACTATCAGAACAAACCGCCGGCAAGCACAATAGAGAAGACCGATACGACCCTCTTTACATCCATTATAGCCGACTTCTAAACCTCTTTACGCTTTTGCCCGCTACCAAAAAGAACATCTCCCAACGCTATCTGCCAAGCAGCACTCGCGCCTCTTCTCTCAATTCAAGGGCCTCCTTTAACTCCGGTTGAGCCGCAAGAAGATTATCCAGCACCTCTATCGCCCTGGCCGCGTTACCGCCGGCCATATTGGCGTGCGCGAGGCTCATCTGATACTCAGAAATTTCCGGGTCCGCGCCGACGGCCCTTGAGTAATAATGGGCAGCGTCCTCAAACCGTCCGGCGCGAGCCATGATCGAGCCTATATTATAAAAAGCGACCGAATATGAGGGGTCGAGACGCGCGGCGTTTTGATAGTGCCAGAGAGCCTCAGGAAATTTTCTTTGTTTGTCATAAACTGTTCCGGTATTATAGTGGGCGATCGCACTCTTCGGGCTATTTGACACGGCGTCGTTCCAAAGAGTGAGATCGTCCTTCCACACCCCTATCCTCTTTATTGTACCCAGTGAGTAGAGTACCAGCACAATTACCAAAGAAACTGTGATTATCGAATTAAAGAACAAGACCCTGCCCGGCCCGCCTTCTTTGTGGCGAAGGGCCACCTCTTCTACCCCCCTTATAAAACAGTAAGCTACAAAGAGGCCGAATCCCGCGGTAGAAAGATAGAGGTAACGCTCGGCAAAACCGCCGGTGCTTACGGCGGGTACATAGAGTATCGGCACAAGAGGTAGAACGATCATAGAAAGAGAAAGCGGCACAACACCCTCTTTCCTGTAACGGAAGAACAGAAAGATAAAGACCAAAAAGAGAACGACCCCTGCGAGAACACTTGGAGCAAAGAGCGAGACGACCGGGTCGAATTCATATATAACGGTTAAGTTCATCGGGAAGACGAGCTTACTTATATAAGAGAAGAAGATGGGGAAGATATTCAATAGAGCTAGCGGGGTACTTAGTTCCGTAACCTCCTTTTGGGTTATGCCGCCGAGCGCGTAGGTCCTAAGCATTAGATAAAGTATAGCTAAGGCGACAAAGGGGATCAGGGCCTTTAGAGCATCTCTAATTTTAAGACCTCTAAAGAAGAGGTCGTAGAGGAAGATAACCGGTATAAAGACGATCGCGGTCTCCTTACTGAGGAGCGCGAGGGAAAAAGAGCCAAGCGAAACCGCATAGGCCCCGGCAAGACCCCTGCCCTCACCCTTACTCTTGATGTATAGAAGAAAGCCAAGGAGAAAGAAGAATACAAAGAGGAGGTCGGATACACTTGAGACCCAGGCGACCGGTTCGACATTTACAGGGTGGAACGCGAAGATCAGGGCCGTCAGTACGGGAGAAATATTTGCGATCAATAACGAAGTTCGCTCTGAGCCGAACGCTTCGCTCTTCATAGGCGGTAAAAGAGCTAGCGCCAGGAGAAAGACCAGCGAAGCGTTGAGGGCATGGAGAATGAGGTTCACGAGATGCCACGGCCATGGTGTAAGTTTAAAGGCCGCGAATTCAGCGCGGTAGAGTACGAGTTGTAGAGGGCGATAGAAATTGGCCTTGCTCTCTTCAGCAAAGAACGACCAGACGTTGTTAAAAAAATATTCAGAGACAGGGGCGCCGCCCCTTATAAGCGGATTATCCATGACGACGAAATTGTCGTCATAGACAAAGCCGTTACCGAGCGTCGCAATATAAACAACCGCAGTAAAGAGAAATATCAATACCGTAATGAGTCGCCGGGTTTTGTCGGGAAAGTAGTTTGAGGTCATGGGTTTTTCAAATGCGTTTAGAAAATTCAGAGGAGCCTTATCCCTGATCGCCGCCTACGACTATCGAAGGGATCCGGAGCGTCGGCTGAGCGTCGGCCACCGGCACACCCTGCCCGTCCTTACCGCAGGTACCGATACCGTAGCCCAGATCGCTCCCGACCATATCTATAGAGTTTAAGATCTCCGGGCCGTTACCGATAAGTGTAGCTCCCCTTACCGGGTCGCCCTGTTTGCCGTTCTCGATCAAATAGCCTTCGGTCACTTCAAATACAAAATCGCCTGTCACCGTATTGACCTGACCGCCCCCCATCTTCCTTACGAATAGCCCCTTGTCAACGGAAGCCAGGATATCTTTCGGGTCGCTCTTGCCGGGTGCTATCATGGTATTGGTCATCCTCGGTATCGGCCTGTGATGATAAGACTCGCGCCGCCCGTTCCCGGTTGAATGGACCCCGGCCTTCATGGCGCTCAGGCGATCGTACATAAAGCCCTTGAGTACACCATTGTCCACAAGGACATTTTTTTGGGCCGGGGTACCCTCCCCGTCGAAAAAAGATGAACCCCTTTTACCGGAGATGGTGCCGTCGTCGATCACTGTGATAAGAGGGCTGGCTACCTCTTTACCGAGCCTGCCCGAGTAGACCGATAGCCCCTGATCAGCGAGGTCGGCCTCCAGGCCGTGTCCTATGGCCTCGTGCACCATAGTGCCCCCGGCCTCGCTTGAAAGCACTACGCTCATCACGCCGCCGGGCGCCTTTCTTGCGTCAAGCATCATTATTGCCCTGTTCACGGCAGTACCGGCGATCTCTTCTGGAGAGGACTCGTCAAATATCTCAAATCCCAAAGCTGCGCCAACAGGTTCGTAACCGGTCTGGACCACGCCGTTTTGCTCTGCTACCGCCTGACAGACGAAGAGGATCGACGTGCTTACCTCCTCGGCCCATTCGCCGTCGGAGTTGATCATGGCCCTCTCCCTGAGCGAGTCGCCGTATACGACCTTGACCTGCTTTACCCTCTGATCCATGGCGCGCGCCGATATATTGCCCCTTTTTACCACGGCGATCTTTTCTGCGAGCGGCACCCTGATGGGCGGCATCTTAATACCAAAATTCGGGCTTATGGTCTTTCCCATGAGCGCGATTACGCGCTCGTGGTCCTCATCGGCCTTAACCGCCTCTGAGACGGAACTGGCGGCCAGCATAAGACCGTCTATGGAGATATTATTGGTATAGGCGTAAAATGTCTTAAGCCTCGAGATAACGCGTATGCCGCACCCGACATCTCTACCGCTAATGACCTTCTCGATCTTATCGTCTTCGCATATGATCGATGTACTGACGAGGTCCTCGAAAAAGATGTCGGCGAATTCGCCGCCCTTATTCAAAGCCGCTTTGATGACCATGAGCGGATCGAACTCTATTCTAAGCCCTCTTCTTAGCGCGTTCATATCTTCACCTTATATACTATATCCGAATTATCTCCACCAAACGGAACAAAACGCCATGAATAAAACATCTAAAAGTATAACAGATAGAAAAATGCAAGGTCAAGCAAAGCCGGGCCGTGAACTTCTAAGCCCGATATTCAGGCACATGCTGCCGCTTAAACGGGCTTTCTCGCAAGAATAAATACCGTCTTATATGTCGCCCTCACGCCATCGGTGTCGACGGCCGGAAAGCGCAGTTTATAGTTCTCTTCGGCCGCCTTTAATAGCGATGCGCTCACAACCTTAGACCCGCCCTCTAAGAGCGGATTAACGGCGCCGATCTTTTTTAAGACACGAAGCAGCTCTCGCATGCCAGGGTACTCTCTAATATAGGAGCGCTCCTCAAACGAGACGACCTCCAGGCCCGAACCCTCAACATGCTTCCTAAGCGTAGAGGGTTCGACAAAAGAGATAAAAGGGCGCTTATCGCTCCTCTTAAGGCGCTCCTCGGCCTCGCTAAAGCTGTCGCGAAGCTCATCAAGGGTGCCGCTAGTGAGCGTATTCATAAGAACGAGCCCCCCCGGAGCAAGAACACGGTAAAGCTCCTCCAGGGCCTTGGCCAGACTATCGGCCCACTGGTAGCTGAGGTTTGAGAGCAGAAGGTCGAAAGAGCCCTCTTCAAAAGCAAGGGCCTCAAAGTCGGAGACGACATATGAAACGAGCCCCGCTCTATTGCCCTCTTTCCCCCTCGCCCGCAGTAACATTGCCCTCGATATATCGAGGGCTGTTATATGAGCCGTGGGAAATCGCGTTGAAAGCTCTATAGCCACCGTGCCCGTCGCACAGCCGACGTCAAGCGCCCTCTTAACGCTTAGACCTTTCGGCAGTAGCTCGAAAAGGCGCTGGGCCATTTGGGCTTGAAACCCGGCGTACTCGTCATATGTCGAGGCGGCCCTTGAAAATACCCTCTTTATCCTTGCCTTGTCTATTTCCCCACCTCTCTTAGGATTAATTCTCTCAATGTTTTGTTCCGCTCCCACGTACTAAAACCGGGGACAAAGCTCTAAATGGTCATATTAATATGTTTTAAAGGGCTGCGCCATAAAAAGATTCAATATGTTGCGATTGACATGGCATATAAGTCCTGTAAAGCCAGGTCGGAATATGATATAAAGCCGTGAGCGTTTTATGTTATAATCCCGATTTAGAGGGTTAATCTTAGGGAGGACCATAGGTAATGTCAGATAAGGAAAAGCCTGAAAAGACCGGGGAAGCCGCGTCCCATGATCACGACCATGACCACGACCACGATCATGACCACGACCATGACCATAGCCAAAATCCCTCGAATGAGCATACCAAAGGGATGAGCAAAAAAGAGGTATTCGACCTCCATACCGAACACGCCCTTATGCACATGAACGAGAACGACCTCACGGGCTCCTGGGAGCATTTCAACGAGGGGCTAAAGATCGCAGAAGAGATAAAGGACAAGACAGGCGTAGCCTCCACTCTGGGTAGCATGGGCCATATCCTGCTCCTTACAAACGACACCACAGGGGCCCTGGACCATTACACGCGCGGGCTTGAGAAGGCACTGGAGTCGAATGACTCAAAAGAGATTGCCAGGGGCTATCACAATCTCGGCACATATTACGAGAGAATGAAGGACTTTGGCTTGTCTATTGAAAATCTCCTGATATCGCTCGCCTATCAAAAGGACGCTGAGATCGAGAGTTCCGATACCCAGAACTACCTTCGCGATATAAGAAGGACGGTAAAGTTCACCTCATTTAAGGAACTCGCCACTAAAGTATATGAACAGCTTCCGGCTGATATTCAAAAGAAGGTCGATATGGAGGAGTTCACCCGCGACACGACCATACGGCTGGTCGATCCGAAGGCCGGCCGGAACGACCCGTGCCCCTGCGGGAGCGGCAAGAAATACAAGAAATGCTGTGGGCTCAACTAACAGAGCCCTCCCCCTTTTTTGGCCCGTCTTGACAATCCCGGCGTTTTTCTGTAAGTTTAAATCTAATCGTATTTATGACGCCCCTCGCCATTTAGAAAGGTTTCGGGATTTTGAATCAACCTCTTTGCGCCTGTAGCTCAGTTGGATAGAGCACCGGCTTCCGAAGCCGGGTGTCAGAGGTTCGAATCCTCTCAGGCGCGCCAAAAATTATAAAAGATAAACTTTGTCTTGGGCCGCTAGCTCAGTTGGAAGAGCAGCTGACTCTTAATCAGCGGGTCGCAGGTTCGAGCCCTGCGCGGCCCACCAAACAAATCAAGGGGCTACGGCTTTAAGCCGTAGCCCCTTTTTTATACTGCTAACCTTCTCTTCTCTCTTGTGCCAGAACGATTACTTGTTATGGCAGGTTCTGCATACACCGCTAAGGCTGTTACCGCCGACCCTTCTAAGGAAGAGACCGTCCATGTCGTCTGAACCATCAA
>CBDVCO010000072.1:0-9831 GCA_965372515.1 uncultured bacterium
GGGTTGTTCCTGACCCAACCCAGTACGTCATTCGCTCTGGCCTCATCCTGCGTGCACGCCCTGAAAAAGACGCCCTGGACAAGGCCCTCTATAAGAACGCGAACTCGAATCTCTTCCATATACGGAAATTTATCATATAACATGGTACATTGAAATATATTATTGTTCTTCGCAAGCGTGAAATTTTTTGAAATATTATTTGGGGAATATTAACGATGGCAAAGGTTACTATTATAGGCGGGGGGCTTGCGGGCTCAGAGGCTGCGTTTCAGATAGCGTCAAGGGGCTCTGGCGTCGAGGTTGAGCTCTTGGAGATGAAGCCCGTTAAATTCTCTCCGGCCCATAAGCTCGAGGGGCTTGGCGAACTGGTATGCAGTAACTCTTTGAAGTCCACCTCGCTTGAGAACGCCTCCGGGCTTTTAAAAGAAGAGATGCGCCTTCTGGACTCGCTTATTATAAGGGCGGCCTTTGAGGCGAGGGTCCCGGCAGGGGGAGCGCTCGCCGTGGATAGAGAGCGTTTTTCCGCTTTTATAACCGATACGTTAAAAGAGATGGGCGTAGAGATTATCTCCAAAGAGGTGAGAGCGATACCGGCCGAGAGGCCTCTTATCATAGCGACCGGCCCTCTAACCTCTGACATTTTTGCCGAGGCTATTTCTGGTCTGCTCGGCTCAGAGTACCTCTATTTTTACGACGCTGTCGCCCCGATTGTCTTAGCTGAGTCGATAGATATGGACAAGGCCTTTAAGGGGTCGAGGTACGGCAAAAGCGGGGACGACTATATAAATTGTCCAATGGATAAGGACACTTACGAGCGTTTTGTTAAGGAGCTTACGAGTGCCGAGTGTACGGGGATGAGGGACTTTGAGGAGGCGAAATACTTTGAGGGGTGCCTGCCCATCGAGGTGATGGCAATGCGCGGGCCCAGGACTTTGTCGTTCGGCCCGCTTAAGCCTGTCGGGTTAACTGATGACAGGGCACAGGATGAGGAGACAAAGGCCCGGCCCTATGCGGTCGTTCAGCTAAGGAGAGAGAATCTGGAGGATACGCTATATAACCTGGTAGGCTTTCAGACGAGGCTCAAGTACGGCGAGCAAAAGAGGGTCTTTAAGATGATACCGGGCCTTGAGAATGCGGAGTTCGCAAGGCTCGGTAAGATCCATAGAAATAGCTTCATAGATTCTCCGCGTCTTTTGGGCAAGGGGCAGGAGTTAAATGGGCACCCGGCTCTCTTCTTCGCCGGCCAGCTCACCGGGGTGGAAGGCTATCTTGAGAGCGCAGTTTCAGGGCTCATGGCCGGCCTGAACGCGAAGAGAAGTTTAGCCGGGCTTAGCGCGGTTACCGCTCCGGCAACTACGATGACCGGGGCTCTTATGCGCTATGTATCCGGGGCCGGCATGGAGGTAGATTCTTTTCAGCCGATGAACGCGAACTTCGGGCTCTTGCCTCCCCTACCGGGTAAAGCCAGGATAAGGAAGAAGGAGAGGCGCGCTCTCTACGCAAAGAGGGCTTTAAAGGATATGGAGGATTTTATCGGGGAGCTTGATCTTAAAGGAGAGGCCCTTTAAGCGGCTAAGCTTAAAGGGCGCTCTTGGCCTCGGTCTCGAAAAGATCGCTTAAATCGTAATCCGTATCCACGGGCTCTACGATCGTCGGACCCTCTCCAGTGCCTTTAGCGTCAAGATCTATCTCCACCGGCGGGGTCACGGTCTTATTTTCTTTGTCGTATATGAGTTTTGCCTTCTGCGTTTCATCGTCTTCATGTATGGCCTTTGTAATTACCGCCGTCTCTCCTGTGGAGAGCTTTACGGTTGTGCCGACCGGATAGAGGCCGAGCATCTTTATAAACGCGTTGAGCGTCTTGGGCTCGAAGTGTTTGCCTGAGAGTTTTTTAAGTATTGAGACCGCCTCAAGCGGGGAACACGGCTTCTGGTATACCCTGAGCGTGGTAAGGGCGTCGTAGGCGTCCGCTATTGTGGCGATCGGCGTTAGACTATGGAGGTTCTCTTTATACGCGGGGTATCCGCTGTGGTCGTAGCGTACGTGGTGTTCGTATATCATATGGGTCACCACTTCGTCGACGCCCTCCATCCTGCTGGCGATATCGGTGCCCATTACCGGATGCGCCTTGAGCTGGTTCCACTCTTCCGTGTCCAGTGAGCCGGGCTTCTTTATTATATCTTCGCTGACCGCGGTTTTGCCTATGTCGTGGAGCATGCCGCCGAGCCCCACGTTGTGGAGTTGCTTCTCGTCTAGCCCCAATGCCGTGCCTATGGAGATGCTCAAGAGCCCGACATTGACGCAATGGGTATAGAGGTAGTCGTCATAGTCCTTGATCATGGTAAGCCCGAGCATGGCGTTCGGATCTTTTAGTACAGAGTCGGTCATCTTGGATACGATCCCCTTGATCTCTTTGGAATCCGGAATTTTACCCATCCTGACTTCGCCCATTACGCTCTTTATAGCTGTTATTGCCCCTTCGAATATCTCGATGGAGCTTTGGTCTCCGCTCTCCTTGACCTTGAGTGTAATGTTTCTTATACCCTTGGACTTAAAGACCCTCTTAAGATCCTCTGGCGAGAGTTTGGTCTCGTCGGAGATAATGTCCAGGGCGTCAAGAAGCTCTTTTTCACTAAAGCCCTTCTTAAAGGTAAGCGCCTCTATATCATTATCTTCGATCTGTTTGTAGAGTTCCGAGAAGTTCTTGTCGGCGTCTAGCATTGGAAAATCGTCAAAGACGAAAGTATTATTTATAATGCCGAAGAAGGTGCTGCCCTTGTCGCCTAAATAAGCGGTCATCAGATCAAAGGTCTTCTTTGAGAGCGTTTTTAGTGCCGGGTGGCCCGGGGGGTAGAGGTGCTTGTTCCTGAACATTCCATTCAGGCTTTGGAGTATGATCTCTGACTTCACGTTCATGGCTTTATCCCTTTCAGGGCTAACTTACAGGCGTTCAATACATTTCCCTTGTTCTGTTTAGTGGCTTTTTCCAGCACTTTTTGGGCCTCTTCTCCCCCGATTTTACCGAGCGCCGTGGCCGCGTAGGTCTTGATTCCGTCGGTGACTCCGGAAACGAGCTTGCTCTTTGCGTGCATTACCTTCTTCAGGTACGGTACGCCCGATAAGTCCCCTATAACCCCGAGCGCCTTGACCGCCTCTTTCCTTAGCTCTTCGTTCTCGTGCAGGAGGTCCCGTTTGGCGACTATCTCGCCGAGCGGCTTAACTGCCGCCGGGTTCTTAAGTATTGACAAGGAGATTACGCTATTGGCCTGTATGCTTTTATCTTTGCTCTTTAGTCCTTTGAGTAAAATGGCCAGGCTCCTATCCGAAGGGATCCTGGCAAGCGATTTCATGATCTCTTTCTTTACCCGGGCATCGGGGTGGTCGTAGATCTCTTCGAGCGTGTTGAGGCTCTCTTCGCCCCCAAGCTCTCCAAGCAAAGAGACCATCTGCCTTACGGCAAACCAGCGCTCATCATGAAGCCTTGAGGTAATCTCCGCTCTGAGCGGCTCGCCGATAGTTACGATTATATTGTAGATGTTTCTGCGAAGCTTTGTGTCGGTGGTATTTATCAGCGAGTTTATAAGGAGGCCGTACGCATGATCACCAACCTGGTGGAGTATCTTTTCAATAGATGCCCTCTCCTTTTCATCATCTGTGCCGAGTGTCTCAATCAGATGGGTCAGGAGTTGGTCGGTCAGGAGTTCTTCGAGCCGCTTTCTGGCTATCGAGCGTATATTGTCCAGTGTTTCAACTGCGGGGTCCTGTGCGGCGGTGAAGATATTTAAGGCCCTGATGACCGGCGAATAGTTATCGAAACCCTGATAGTAAGTCGCCTTCTCAGTAACTCTAACGGCGGTGTCGTTGTAATTAAGCGGGTCTTTCTCTACCTTGAGTTGCGCGATGAGCCTTTCGAACTCCTTTAGCTCTTCGGCCTCTGTCTGCCTGGCGAGCTCCTCTTCGTTTATCTCTTCTAGCTCCTCCTCTTCTATCTCCGCTTCCTCAAGCTCCTCTATCTCCTCATCCTGGTGTTCCTGCTCCTCTTCGATGAGCTTTAGGAGGTTTGCGTAACTCATCTCGTTTAGGAGTAAGCCCTTTACATCTTTCCTGGCAAGGTATATCTCGGCCCCGCCCATGGAGTTAAGCGCAACGGGGTCGATGGTCACTATCGACATGAAGCTTTTAAGCTCCTCCAGGTTCAAATCCGAGCGAAATGTTACCTCTTTGACCTTCCTTAAGAAAAATTCCTGGGAAATTTCCGTCAGCGCGATATTGTTGGGCATGAGTTTTTCGTTACGGTAGTAGAACCCATCGGCGTCGATTGCCCACTTTATATCGCCTTCTTGAGCTACTAGTTTGTGGAGTTCTGAAAAGGATTTCCCCAATATTATATCGAGATTTGGATGGCCTGACGGGTAGAGTTGAAGTGTCTTGACAGCCCGAATCAGTTCCTTTAGTATGTAATTATGTTGGTCTAATTGTAGGTCCATAGGTTAATTTTCCTTAAGAGGGTATCATATCAAAACGCGTATTTTTGTCAATTAAATCGAGCAAGTATTTCTTTATTAATTTAAGCCCTTGAGGGGTTTCTTGTAATGGGTAAGGCAAAGACCGTCTTCGTATGCAGTTCGTGTTCGGGCAGTTTCGTTAAATGGCTCGGTAGATGCCCTGAATGCAGCCAGTGGAACACCATGGTCGAGGAGAGGCTCCCTGATAAGGGCAGGCGGGGGCTCGTCGTGCTGGGCCAGGGTGTCGCCCCTAAGCCGCTCGTTGAGTTTGATGGTCAAGATGATGATAGAATAGAGACCGGTATAGGAGAGTTCGACCGGGTCCTCGGAGGCGGCGTTGTGCTTGGTAGCGCCGTGCTGATGGGCGGAGAGCCCGGGATCGGGAAGTCCACACTGCTGCTTCAGGCAATGGGGGCTCTCGCCAACCTTGGGCTAACGGTGCTCTATGTTTCCGGGGAAGAGAGCGCAAGGCAGATAAGGATAAGGGGCGAGAGGGTGGGCCTTAAGAGCCCGAATTTGCTGGTCTTTCCAGAGCCCTGTGTCGAGCGCGTCATCGAGGCCACAGAAGAGTTAAAGCCCGACATCCTGGTGGTCGATTCGGTCCAGACCGTCTATAGCGAAGCAATTGAATCGCCGCCGGGGAGCCTCGCGCAGGTGCGAGACGCTTCGGCGCTCCTTATATCAATTGCCAAAGGTAAGGAGATACCGCTCTTTATAGTAGGCCACGTTACCAAGGACGGCATGATCGCCGGTCCTAAAGTGCTCGAGCATATGGTTGATACGGTGCTCTATCTTGAAGGGGAGAGCGCTCATGATTTCAGGGTGCTCAGGGCGACGAAGAACCGTTTCGGTTCGGCCATGGAGATAGGTGTCTTCGAGATGCGCGACAGCGGGCTCGTTGAGGTGGAAAACCCCTCCGAGGTCCTGCTGGCCGAGAGGCCCAAAGGGGCTTCTGGCTCTGCCGTAGTCCCGTGCCTTGAGGGAACCAGAACCATACTCGTGGAGATTCAATCCCTGGTTAGCGCGGGGGTAACGGGCATGCCCAGGCGGACCGTCGTTGGTGTTGATTTTAACAGGGTGCTCCTTCTTGGCGCGGTACTGGAAAAAAAGGCCCATATGGTGCTCGCCGGAGATGATATCTTCATAAAGGTCGCGGGCGGAATAAGTCTAAGTGAGGTGGCTACCGACCTTGCCGTCATCGCGTCCATGGCCTCAAGCCATCTGGATAAGCCGATCAGCTCTGATACCGTAATATTTGGCGAAGTGGGCCTGGCGGGTGAGATCAGGGCCGTTAGCAGGGCCGCGGAGAGGGTCAAGGAGGCCTGGCGGCTCGGTTTTAAAAGGTGCATTTTGCCCCAGGCGAATCTAAAGGGGCTTAAGAGCACTAAGGACAGAGAGCTTGTCGGTGTAGCCACCATAGACGACGCAATAGGGGCGCTCTTCGATTGAGCCGCCTTTCATAAGGGAACGGAGATCTTTTAAATATGCTGAATATTGAGCCGATAAGGGCCTTTAAATCCATTTGCAGGGCCTGGCTCCCCATCCTCTTCTTCTTTATCTTCACACTTACTCTTATTCCCGGGGCTTTAGCCAGGGAAGCTGCGGTTAAGAGGCCGAACTATACCGACCGGGGTCAGTATAACTACGCTAAATTTCTCTTTGACGAAAACGATTTCACGGCCTCGGCGAGAGAGTTCGGGAGGATCATTGAGAGCTTTCCGGGGAGCGCCTATATTGCGAAGGCCCAGTTCATGACCGCAATGGCCTACTTGAGGGGCGGCAGGTTCAAAGAGGGCAAAGAGGAGTTCGCCCGGTTTATAAGGAACTTTCCCGACCACCCGCTCGCAAGCGAAGTAGGAGCTATGCTCAAGGAGGCCGAAGAGAAAGAGAAGCAGGCAAAATTTGTAAAAGAGGAGAGAGCGCGCGCTGAAGATGAACCCATAAGGGCGGTGCAGGTATTTTATTTCGACGGGAAGAGCCTTGAAGAGATGGAGGCTGAGATGGCCGAGCTTAGCCGCGGCGGTATTGATACCATCATAGTAAGGGTGTTCCATAACCCGGGCGACAGGTTCCACCCATCTGTAAGTAGCCTTAGGAGGGAAAGATTTAGCTCTGGACTCTACTTCAGGTCGTCTCACGCGCCTGTTATTGAGGATTTCCTGGCCGATGTTATTCCGCTCGCCCGCAAGCACAACCTGAAGGTCTTCGCGTGGATGACCACCAGGTATGCCGACTACGGCATTGAGGATAATGACGAGCTTAAATGCACTGCCTTTGATTCGGTCTCGGGCGGTACTGTTACCTGTAAGGGGCTCGATCTCTTTAACGAGACGGTGGTAAGGAGGCTTGAGGGGATTTATTCCGACCTGGCCGAGTACGATATAGACGGCATCCTCTTTCAAGACGATCTGGTCTTAAGGCATACCGAGGGTTTCGGTCCGCACGCCGCGGCCCTCTATGAGCAAGACTTTGGAAGGCCGCTTGTCCCGGAGCGTTTTTACTTTAAGAGAGAGGGGTATCAGGCTCTCGACTATACGGCTTTATTTTGGGAGTGGGCTTCGTGGAAAAACAGGCGCCTCTTATCTGTAGCCAAGAGGCTCAGGACGGTGGTAAGAGAAAAAAGACCGGATGTGAAATTCGCGATCAACCTGATGTACGAGTCCGTAACGAATCCGGGCCTCGGCCTGGCCTGGCTCTCGCAGAGTATCAAGGAGGCGAAGAAGTCGAGTTTTGATTACTATTCGATCATGGCCTATCACAGGCAGATGGCCGGTGAGCTTCATATGGGTACGAATGAGACTAAAGAGCTTATTAAGGCCATTGTGAAAGAGGCGGTACTCATGGTGGGAGAGCCTGAAAAGGTCATGATAAAGTTTCAGACCAGGGACTGGGATACCAGGGAGAGGATCGCGAATAGCGAGGTGGTGGAGCTTTTACGCTCCGTCAGGAATGTCGATGGTGTGAGTATGACTCTGGTGCCCTACCAGTCCAACTTTCCGTATAATGAACTCGGCGGTGTGAGTGATATCGCCTCTGGTGTGGATGGTATGGGCTCTATGGATGGAAGGGTCAGGTAAAAGCCCATGAGGGAAGATTCCATCTGCGCCCTTTGCCAGTGCCTGATAAAGGAGAATACCTTCTTCTCCGATCTTAATGAGCGCCAGATCAATGCCTTTAAGGAACATATAAAGGGTTCAATACACAAGAAGCGAAGCATTATTTATATGGAGGGCGACAAGTGCGGCGGGCTCTATATAATACGGCTTGGAAGGGTAAAGCTTGTGAGGACCGCGCCTTCGGGCCGCGAGCAGATAATACGCATTCTGGAGCCGGGGGGTTTGCTAGGGCTTGAGGCCTTTTATAATAAAAAGACCTATACAAATACGGCTATCAGCATGGAAGACACGGACCTCTGTTATCTGGAAAGGTCTGTCTTTTTAAATATCCTTGCCGATGAGCCGAAGATTGCTGTAAAGATCATGGCCGCACTTAGCCGCGAGCTCGATCACGCCTATGAGAGCATAGGAAACCTTGGGTTGATGAGCGCGCGAGAGAAGCTCGCGCATCTTCTCTATTCTCTCTCAAAGGAGTACGGCGTTAAGGAGAACGGGGTGGTTTCTTTGCACCTGACTATATCGCGCCTTGAGATGGCCGAGCTTTTGGGAATAACGCAGGAGACCTCCATAAGGCTCCTTAAGAGTTTCAAGGAAGAGGGTATCCTCGATATCAAGAGGAAGGAGCTCGTCATCAAGGCCCTGGATGAATTAAAGCGCATAAGCGGAGTGGAGCATTGATAAAGGGCTTTGATAAAACCGTAAAAATGAGAGAACCGTCATTATGAGGTTTTCTCTTAGAACAAGGCTAACGCTCTGGTATACGATGCTGCTTGCGGTCAGCCTCATTATCTTCGGTACGACACTCTATTACTCTCTATTCAAGGTCTTCACCGACAACATAGACGAACAGATCGACGCGGTCTCCGGCATGATGGTGCACGCTGTTATCGGGCCTTCGGGGAGGCTGATACTTCCAAGGAACTTCGATATAATTCTCGAGCGCTTTTTCGGCATCAAGACCACCGGTAACTATATCCAGATACTCAACCACAAGGGGGCTGTCAAGGGCAAGAGTTCCTCGCTCGAAGGCTTTATACTGCCTCTAAGCGACGTGGGCTATGAAAACGCCCTTAAGGGGCGCGCCACCTATGAGGTAGTGGATACCATAGGGAGGTTTCCCGTAAGGACCGTAACCAGACCGGTATACTTTAAGCAGAAGGGGCTTGTGGCCATCATTCAGGTCGGCTCATCGCTTGAAGGCATTGAAAAGATATTCAGGTATATTGTTTACGTCTTTCTCCTCGGCGGGGTGGCCTCTGTCGTCATAGCGAGCGCCGTCGGGTGGTTCTTAGCGAGAAAGGCGTTGAAGCCGGTTGCCGATATTACGACTATGGCCAGGAGGATCGGTGCCGAGAGCCTGCACGAGAGGCTCCAGGTAGAGGGGGCGCAGGACGAGATCGGCCGGCTCTCGGCTACTTTTAACGAGATGATAGAGAGGCTCGAGAAATCATTTGAACAGATCAAGCAGTTTACCGGGGACGCCTCCCATGAGCTTAAGACACCGCTAACAGTTATGCGCGGAGAGGTGGAGGTGGCGCTCAGGACCGAGACGACCGTCGAGGGCTTTAAGGAGGTGCTCGTAAGCGCGCTTGAAGAGATTGGCAGGATGAATAATATTGTTACCAACCTGCTCGATCTGGCAAAGGCGGACGTTGACGGACTAAGTGCTGCAAAGGAGCCGGTCAGGTTCGATAACGTCGTTATGGACTCTTACGAACTCCTTGAAAAGGTAGCCGCGGATAAGGGGTTAAAGATCGATATACTCAAGAATGACCGGATTACGGTCATGGGCGACAAGCTCAGGCTCGGCCAGTTGGTCTTCAACCTACTGGACAACGCGATAAAATATACAGCGGACAATGAGGGCAGGATCAGTATTTCGCTTACCCTGGAGGAGGGACGCGCAAGGCTCGTGGTTAAGGATACGGGTATAGGCATATCGCCCGGAGAGATCGCCCATATATTCGACCGCTTCTACAGGGTCGATAAGGCGCGTTCCAGGGAGGCCGGGGGTACGGGGCTTGGTCTAAATATCTGCAAGGTGATAGTCGATTCCATGGGCGGCTCGATTACGGCTAAGAGCGAGCCGGGTAAAGGAAGCGAGTTCATTGTGCTCCTCCCGGCTCTGTCCGGTAAGGCCGAAGCGTCCGTCGTTTGATCGGTTGTGCTAGAGTGATATAGTGCTATAATTTATATAGGCCGTTCTTTTT
>CBDVCO010000073.1:0-9709 GCA_965372515.1 uncultured bacterium
ATATATTTCCCTTTCAAAAAGTTCCAAAAGATGCTAAAAAAAATTGTCTCTGTATGCACCCGTATGAAGGTTTAAGGAGGTTCACTCTTGACTGAAAGACCCACCCGTGCACTGGTTAATCTGGACAATCTAAAGGCCAATTTTAATGCACTAAAGGCCTCGGTCAAGGGTGATATATCGGTAATGGCGGTCGTTAAGGCCAATGCCTACGGCCACGGCGACTCTTTGATAGCTACGGCGCTCGTAGAGCACGGTTGCGACTATTTAGGCGTGGCCATGCTGGAAGAGGGTATCGCGCTACGCCGGGCCGGAATAAAGATCCCTATCGTGGTCCTTGGCGGCCTCTTTGCCGGCCAGGAAGTGGAGAGCTTTAACCATGACCTTACTCCTGTGGTATATGACCTTATCTCCGCGCGCAAGATTGATAAGGTTGCCGGTGATCTTGGAAAGAGCAAGAAGGTCCACGTAAAGATAGATACCGGCATGGGGCGCCTGGGCATACTGCCCGATGAAGTGGAGGCCTTTTTTAAGGAGTTTAAGGAACTAAAAAATCTGGAGCTTGAGGGGCTCATGTCGCATTATGCCGACGTGGAGGTGGAGGATAAGAGCTATAGTCAGAGACAACTCGATTCGTTCTTAGAGGTTATAGCCCGCGTTCGTTCCATGGGCCTGGATCCCACGCTGACGCATATGTCCAACAGCGCCGCTATAGTGGATTTTCCGCAGACGAATATGAATATGATAAGGGCCGGACTGATGCTCTATGGCGCCTATCCGGCCCGCAGGTTCGAGAACAAGATAGCGCTAAAACCCGTGCTTGCGTTAAAGAGCTCTATAATTCAGATCAAGAGCCTTCCCGCCGGTGCCTCAGTTAGTTACGGCAGGAAATTCGTTGCTAAAACTGAAAGCCTTATCGCCGTGATACCGGCTGGCTATGCCGACGGTATCCCAAGGAGGCTTTCGAATAAGGGTGGGGCGCTCGTTAGGGGCGAGGTAGCGCCTATCGCGGGCGCGGTCTGCATGGACATGACCATGCTCGATGTTACCGGCGTAAAGGGCGTGCAATTAGGCGACGAGGTAGTATTAATAGGCGCACAGGGAACTGAAGAGATCACGGCGCTCGATGTGGCCCTCAAGGCCGGGACCATTCCCTACGAGATACTCTGTAATATCGGTGCGAGGGTTTCGAGGGTTGAGATATAATAAAGCTTCGGTTGGATATAGGCGATGACATTATTCTTTGAAAAAATCGGCAGGTTTAGCATCGGGGTTCTAAGCTCCACCGGTCTTATGAGCACAATGCTCGTTAAGGCCGTGGGCCACGCCTTTACCCGCCCGTTTAAGTTTAGAAATCTCTTTAAGCAGATGGAGTTCGTCGGGGTCCAGAGCCTCTTTGTGGTAGTCCTTACAGGGGCCTTTACCGGTATGGTGCTGGCCCTTCAAAGCTATAACGCTTTAAAGAGATTCGGCGCCGAGAGCATGGTGGGGCCAACGGTTGCGCTTAGTATGGCAAGAGAACTCGGTCCCGTGCTCACCGGGCTTATGGTGAGCGGACGGGCCGGGAGCGCCATGGCGACAGAGCTTGGCACCATGCGCGTGACCGAACAGATAGACGCGATATTTACAATGGGGGTAAACCCGATAAAGTATCTGGTAACGCCGAGGGTCCTTGCCGGGCTCTTGATGCTCCCGCTCTTAGCGATCGTCACCGACTTCTTCGGGGTGCTTGGCGGATACATGGTGGGGGTAAAGTTCCTGGGGATCAACCCCGGGGTCTATATCGGCAGGACCGTGGATTACGTTGCCGTCGGCGACATAATCGACGGCCTTATTAAAGCCTTCTTTTTCGGCGTAATAATTACTTTGAGCGCGTGTTATAATGGTTATTACGCAACAGGCGGTGCCGAGGGTGTCGGTAAGGCCGCTACCAGGGCGGTTGTTATGGGGTGTGTTTTGATACTCATATCCGATTATATAATTACATCCTTAATGGCTTAAGAGAATTCGCGGGGTCTTATCCGGTGATAGAGATAGTCGGTTTAAAGAAGAGCTTTGGCGAAAAAAAGGTCCTCGACGGTGTGGACCTTAAGGTCAAGAGCGGTAAGATCACCGTGATAATCGGCAGGAGCGGGGAAGGCAAAAGCGTGCTCTTAAAGCATATCATAGGGCTCTTAAAGCCGGATGCCGGCTGCGTCCTCCTGGACGGCACGGATATTACGGCCATGGGTGAGGGGGAGTTCACAGAGGTGTTAAGGCGTTTCGGTATGCTCTTTCAGGGTAGCGCGCTATTTGATTCGATGACTGTTGCCGACAATGTCGGTTTTTCCCTGCGAGAGCATACCGCTCTCACAAGTGCCGAGATCAGGGAGAGGGTAACCGAGAGGCTCGCCAGGGTCGGCCTTGTCGGGATCGAGGATATGATGCCGGTCGATCTGAGCGGTGGTATGAAGAAGAGGGTGGCGCTGGCGCGCGCGATAATCATGGACCCGGAGATAGTCCTCTTTGACGAGCCAACGACCGGGCTTGACCCGATCATGAGCGACTCGGTCGCAAAGCTGATGCTTGATACTCAAAGGGAATTAAAGACCACATACTTCGTCATAACCCACGATATTCTGCTTACCAAAAAAATAGCGGATAACATAGCAATGCTCCATGAAGGGCGTATAATAGAAGAAGGCACCCCTGAGGAGTTAAGCGAAAACCCGAACCCGATACTGAGGCAGTTCCTTGAGGGAAGGGCCGAAGGGCCGATAGCCGTATGATGAACTATCAGGAGATATAAGATGATGAGAGGTTTCGATCTATGGCAGCGATAAGCCCGGAGACAAAGGTCGGCGTCTTCGTCTTTATAGCCGCTACCTTTCTTGTTGTTATGTCCATGTGGCTTGGGGGCCTTAGGTTCGGCACAGGCAAGGGGATTGAAATTTTTGTCAGCTTCCCGAGTGCCGCCGGAATAGACAAGGACGCCATGGTCGCCATCGCAGGAGTAGAGGTCGGCAGGGTCAAGAGTATAACGCTCTTAGAGAACAAGGCGAGGCTCACGCTCGAGATCCGCCGCGGCGTGAAGATAGGCGAGGATTTCAGCGCCGTAATGAAGACGAGCGGTCTTCTCGGGGAAAAGTACGTGGAGCTTATCCCCGGTGCCCCGGATGCTCTACTTCTGGGCGACGGCGGCGAGCTCACGCGCGTTGGTGCCTATACCGATATAGACAGGCTCATATCAGTGCTCGAGGAAGTGGCTGTTGACATCAAGGGGGTCACCGGCGCAATAAACGACGTTCTCTCCGAAGACGGCGGGGATAGGCTTAAGAATATACTCGCCAATATTGAAGAGCTCACCGCGGGCATGAACGAGATCATCAAGACTAACGATAAGAAGCTCTCGAGCGTAATGACGAGCATGGACACGTTCTTCGCCGGGTTAACTAAAGAGAGCCCCGGTATATTAAAGGGGCTAAGTGAAGCGAGCAAGAGTCTAAACGAGATTATCGCGGAGAACAGGGGGAACTTGAAAGAGGGTGTCGATAACCTGAAGGAGGCCTCAAGGAGGTTCGAAGAGGCGATGGAGAAGATTAGTGAGACCGTAGAGAGCATCCAGAGCGTGGCGGGTAAGATCGACAGGGGCGAGGGCACTATAGGTAAGCTCATAAACGAGCCGGAGACCGCGGATAACCTGAATAAGACCCTGACAGGCCTTAGTGAGTACATGGAAAGGGCCGAGGCACTGAGGCTCTATGTCAGCTACAGAGGCGAGTACCTTGTCGACGCGAGGGATGTAAAGAGCTACCTGAGCTTCAAGGCCCAACCCAGAGACGATAAGTTCTATATCTTCGAGATAGTGGACGACCCGCGCGGTTACCGCACGGTAGAGGATATTGAGACCACTGTTGGGGGTGTTACCACCACAAAGTCGATCGTGAGGACATCGGACGATTTTCTCTTCAGCGCGCAGATCGCAAAGAAGATCGCGGGCGTATTCATAAGGGGCGGTTTCATAGAGTCTTTCGGCGGGTTCGGGGCCGACTATTCAATTTATGACGACAAGCTAAAGTTCTCTTTGGATGTCTTTGATTTCAACAGGGAAAGAAACCCCCATATGAAGATAGGGGCCTCTTACCATTTTGGAAAGTACTTTCTTCTTACGGCCGGTTATGACGACTTCATAAGCCGTGTTGGCCTGGAGTCGGCCTACTTCGGACTGGGGCTTTACTTTGAAGACAAGGACCTTAAGTACCTGTTCGGCGCTATGCCGTCTTTGTCGCTTTAATTCTTCTTTGCATTGGTTGACGTAATCCTCTACAGGCTATTTTAAGGGCTTTTGCTTATGGCAGAAAAGAAGAGGCTTGATACTTTGCCCGGCAATCCGCTTGGTGTAGCCTTTGATATCGGCTCCACTACGCTCGCGGGCGCGCTGGTCGATTTGAAGAACAAAAAGGTGTTAAGTACAATGTCAGCGCCAAATCCGCAAGCAAGCGAGGTGGGAGCGGATGATATACTTTCAAGGGTCAGGGCCGTCTCCAAAGAGCCGGAGTTCCTGGCCCGTCTCCAATCCCGCACCATAACAATCTTAAACGAGATCATAGAGGGACTAAAGCCTGAGGGCCGGGGTACGATTACCGAGCTTAGTGGAGCCGGCAACTCTGTAATGGAGCATATCCTCTTGAAGGTCTCTCCCGAGCCTCTTGGAAAGGTCCCCTACAGGCCGGTCTTCAAGGAGGCGAGCTACACTCCTGCAAGTGAACTCGGGCTAGCCCATAGCGCCCTTGCAAGTGATGCTACTCTCTATACCTTTCCGCTCATAGGTGGTTTTATAGGCGGCGATACCGTGGCCATGATGCTTATCCTCGCTCTGGAGGGCGGGGCTACCAAAGGCAGTGAACTGGCGATAGATATGGGCACAAACTCCGAGATCGTTCTTTCGACCCCGGACAAGGTCTACGCCGCCAGCGCCGCGGCGGGTCCGGCCTTTGAAGGGGGCGAGATAGAGTACGGCATGGCGGCGGGCCCGGGCGCGATACGCTCTGCCCTGGTGACCAAGGACGATATAACGCTTGAGGTAATCGGAGGTGGAGCGCCTAAAGGTATCTGCGGCTCCGCGCTCATTGATATCGTCGGTAAGCTTATAAGGGCCGGCGTTATAGATTCTACCGGAAGGATATTGGACGCAAGCGAGATAGAGACCAATCTCTCTACGAGGATCATTAGTGGGGAAGAGGAGGCGGGGGGCAACACGTTCCTGCTCTATATGGGGCCCGATAGGAGGATAACGCTAAGCCAAAATGACGTACGCTCTCTTCAGACGGCCAAGGGGTCTATAAGGGCCGGGATCAATGTGCTGATGCATAAGGCCGGGCTTAAAAGTGGTGATATTGAGAGGGTCAATCTGGCGGGCGCGTTCGGCTCCAATATTGATAAAGAAGGACTTGAAACAATCGGGCTCCTTGATGTATGCTGGCATGACAAGATTCGTATATTGGGCGACGCGGCCCTTGACGGAGCCGTGAAAGCGCTTGGCTCTATTGAGAATAGAGCGCGCGCTGAGGCTTTGGCTAAAGAGACCAGATACGTTTCGCTTTCCGGAAGCCCCGGCTTTGAAAAAGAATTTATCGAGAATATGGGTTTTTAGTTTTTACTATGCTCTCCGCGTTTTGTCCCGAGCCGGCGGAGTTTAGATAATAATAAAAAAAGAGAAGTGGAAGGAAGGTAGATGAAAAAGATCCAAAGGGCCATAGTAAGCGTTACGGACAAGACCGGTGTAGCGGATTTCGCGAAGAAGCTTTCGGAAATGGGGGTCGAGATACTCTCCACCGGGGGTACTGAAAAGATCCTAAAGGAGGCGGGCATAGCGGTAATACCCATAGCCTCTTATACGGGATTCCCGGAGATGCTAGATGGCAGGGTAAAGACACTCCACCCGAAGATCCACGGTGGACTGCTCGGCATGCGCTCTAACCCGGAGCATCAGGAGGCGATGAAGTCGCATGAGATATTGCCGATAGATATGGTGGTGGTAAATCTCTATCGTTTTGAGGATACCGTCTCTAAAGGCGCTTCCTTTGAGGAGGCTATAGAGAATATAGATATAGGCGGGCCGAGCATGTTAAGGAGCGCCGCCAAGAACCATAACGATGTCGCGGCTGTTATTGACCCGGCCGACTACGACGCTATCATCAAGGAGATGGAAGGCGCGGGGGCAAGTCTAAGCGCTCAGACCAGGCTAAGGCTCGCTAAAAAGGTCTTCGCCCTTACGGCACGTTACGACGGGGCCATATCAAACTATCTCGGTAGTGTGGGTAGTGATGATCCTAAGGGCGCGCTCTTTCCCGATACTATTACAAAGCAGTATAATAAACTCCAGGGGCTTCGCTACGGCGAGAACCCCCACCAGGCGGCGGCTTTTTACGTAGACCCGTACGGACCGGATACTACTTTAGCCAACGCCAAAAAACTCCACGGTAAGGAGCTATCTTATAATAATATCCTGGATTTAGACTCATGCGCCGCGATGGTTCAGGAATTTACAGACCCGGTGGCGGTTCTCGTTAAGCACAACAATCCCTGCGGGGTGGCTACGTCAAAGAGCTCGATAGCCGAGGCCTACGACAAGGCGCTAAGCTGCGACTCAACGTCGGCCTTCGGCGGTATCTTCGGATTTAATAACGAGGTAACGATGGAGCTTGCCGAGAAGCTAAAGCCCATATTCTTCGAGGCGATAATCGCTCCGTCATATAGCGCGGACGCGCTCGAGTTTTTGCAGGCCAAAAAAAATCTTCGCATCATCGAGATGGCTTCCCTGGCTGAACAAGGAAGCCGCACGGCAACTATGCAGATCAAGACCGTCTCGGGCGGCATGCTCATGCAGGAGGCTGACAAGCCTTCGGCCATGGACCTTAAGACTGTAAGCAGACGTGGGCCAACCGAAGATGAACTTGATGATCTGCTCTTTGCCTGGAATGTAGCGAAGCACGTAAAGAGTAACGCCATAATTTTAGCTAAAGGCGCTCAGACCATAGGCATAGGGGCGGGGCAGATGTCGAGGATAGACTCCACGAAGCTCTCGGTTATGAAGGCTGCAGACGCGGGGCTCTCTACCGATTGTACGGTACTCGCCTCTGACGCGTTCTTTCCGTTCAGGGATAATGTGGACCTCGCGGCCACTCACGGCGTAAAGGCGATAATACAGCCTGGCGGGTCGATAAGGGATTCTGAGGTCTTAGAGGCGGCCGACGAGCACGGTATCGCGATGGTCTTTACGGGTACGCGCCATTTCCGTCACTAACAGGGTAAGCAAAGAGGGAAGACGATTTATGAAGGTGCTTGTTGTTGGAGGCGGGGGCAGGGAGCACGCCCTTGCGTGGAAGCTAAGTAAGAGCGTTAAAGTAGATAAGCTCTTTATCGCTCCGGGTAATCCGGGCACTGCCCTGGTAGGCGAGAATGTCGATATCAAGGCCGACAATATAGAGGCGTTAAAGGAATTCGCCCTGGCTCACGATATCGGCCTTACCGTCGTCGGCCCGGAGGTGCCGCTCTCTTTTGGTATTGTCGATATCTTTAAGGAGGCGGGGCTTACGATATTCGGCCCGACAAAGGCCGGGGCCGAGCTTGAGGCGAGCAAGGCCTTTTGTAAGGAGTTTATGCTCAGGCATAATATTCCAACAGCAGCGTTCAAGAGCTTTGACGACCAGTTGGAGGCAAAAGAATATGTGGAACTCAAGGGCGCGCCACTTGTCGTAAAGGCCGACGGGCTCGCCGCGGGCAAGGGGGTCTTTATCTGTCCGACTACCGAAGAGGCGGATAGCGCGATAGATGAGATCATGGGTAAAAAGCATTTTGGCGAGGCGGGTAGCTCTATTGTGATCGAGGAGTTTCTCGTCGGCGAGGAGGCCTCTTTCCTCGCGGTAATAGACGGAGAAAATATCGTATCTCTCGCGCCAAGCCAGGACCATAAGGCAGTAGGCGATAATGATATTGGCCCAAATACCGGCGGTATGGGCGCTTACTCCCCGGCGCCGGTCGTAACACCGGAGATTGAAGCGGGTATTATACAAAAGGTAATAGAGCCGACGGTCAGGGGTATGAAGGCCGAGGGCAGACCCTTTTCCGGGCTCCTCTACGCAGGGCTTATGATCGGCGCTAATAATGAGATAAAGGTGCTGGAGTTTAACTGCCGCTTTGGCGATCCGGAAACGCAGCCCTTGCTGATGCGCCTTAAGAGCGATCTCTTTGATCTTCTCTACGCCTCGGCTACAGGTGAGCTCAAGGGCGTCCGGGCCGAGTGGGACTCCAGGAGCGCCGTATGCGTGGTAATGAGCGCCGGGGGATACCCGGGAAATTATACAAAGGGTGATGAGATAACCGGGCTGGATGTTTTGGAAGCTACCAGCGGCCTCGTGGTCTTTCACGCCGGGACGTCCATTAAGGGCGGCCGCCTTGTAACTTCCGGCGGCAGGGTGCTGGGTGTCACGGCGCTTGCTGTTGATATAAAAGAGGCGATCACGAAAGCTTACGAAGGGGTAGAGAAGATCCACTTTGAGGGGGCCTACTTCAGAAAAGATATCGGAGCGAAGGCCGTTGCTCTTCGGTAGTCTTTTTTAGAGGAAAAATATTTTATGGGGACGAAAACAAAAACAGATAAAGATTCTATAAATTCCGCAAGGCGTGTCCTTGAGCTTGAGGCCGGCGCGATAAGCGGGCTTATAGATAAGCTCGATGATAATTTTACTTCTGCCGTGGAAATGATACTCGCCTCCACCGGAAAGGTGGTAGTTACGGGTATGGGTAAGAGCGGGCTGATCTGCCAGAAGATCGCCTCAACCCTGGCCTCTACCGGCACGCCGGCCTTTTTTCTCCATCCGGCCGAGGGTCTTCACGGGGACCTCGGCGTATTGATGAAGAATGACGTACTGCTGGCCATATCAAACTCCGGCGAGACCGGGGAGATGCTTAAGATCATGCCGGCGGTGAAGCGCCTGGGCACGAAGATGGTCGTAATGACCGGTTCTTTAGCTTCAACGCTCGCGGCTTACGGCGACGCCGTACTCGATGTAGGCGTTAGTGAAGAGGCCTGCCCGCTTGGGCTTACGCCCACCTCAAGCTCTACCGCGACCCTTGTCATGGGCGACGCGCTTGCCGTAGCGCTCCTTGAAAGGCGCGGGTTTAAGGCCGAGGACTTCGCGAGCCTCCATCCGGCCGGAAGTCTCGGGAAAAAGCTCATGAACGTCGAGGACCTTATGCACACTGGCACTGCTCTTCCGGCGGTCGGGTTAGAGGCGGGCATGGAGGCGGCAATAATGGAGATGAGCGCCAAACGGCTCGGTGTTACCGGTGTCTTTGATGATGGCGGCGCGCTCGCAGGCGTTATAACCGACGGGGACATAAGGCGGGAGCTCTCAAATGGCAACCGCGTTTTTGAGAAAAAGGCCTCGGATGTTATGACGGCCAGGCCCAAGGTGATTAGAGAGGGCGCGCTCGTCGAAGCGGCGCTTCGCATAATGGACGAGCATTCCATAACCTCGCTTTTTGTTCTCGAAGCGGAAGGCTCCAAAGTACTCGGTATTGTACATCTGCACGATCTGATAAAGGCGGGTGTGCTTTGATAATGAGGTAGGTATCTAGATGTTCGGTATAAGAACCAGACTGCTGGCCTTTGGCGCCGTTACCTGGATAATAGTCTTTGGTATCTACGGTATCTACACATACTGGGAAA
>CBDVCO010000074.1:0-9540 GCA_965372515.1 uncultured bacterium
GGTTCCAAGAGGATAGCGTCCGCGCCGAGACGCTTAAGAGTGTCATCTAATACGCTCGGCGTGCTCCACTTAATGCCGTGAAAGGGGCGCTCGTCCAAATGATCCATAGCTATGAGGTAGTAGCCGCCGTCCGTAGCCGGGCCGAGGACCACCTTTGTGCTGTCATCTCTAAGCTTTGTAAAAGCGCTTTCTATAAATTCAGCCGGAAGGTCCGGGCTGTCGCTGCCGATTATCGCTACACGTGAGTGGCCCGCATCGAAAAGCCGCTTGAAAATATCCAAAAGCCTTTCGCCGAGAGTTTCGCCTGCCTGCCGGGTAACCTCAAAACCCTTTGGCAGGCTGAACTTTAAAAAAGGCTCTGAGCCATCCTCATACTCCAGAGCCAGGTAGAATTTTATATTCTCAAGAGAGGATAGGGTCTTTAAAGTGTCCGTAATAAAATGGCTGTATAGGGTAGCGGCCTCATCGGGTGAAAGAGGAGGAACGAGCCTTGTCTTCACTAAGCCAGGTCTTGGAGGCTTGACCATTATCACAAGGGCGTCTGGGACCGTCATCTGTTCTTTACTCCCGAAAAGGACAATGATTACTTGCCCTCACCTGAAGCGGCCTTCTTTCTCTCTTCATCCTTTTTTGCCGAGCACTCGGCGCACGCGTATTTCTTTATATGCTTTTCGGTCAACCTGTCGTAATCCTCGTCGAGCGCCACCCTTACGACCGAATCGCTCTGGGCGCCGCAGAAATCACACTTCAACATACCCTTCTCCCTCCTTCTTGAATACGCTTGCCGGCTCGCCGCCCGTACCATCAAGAGCTTCTATCACGGCGGCAGGCAGGACGTCGTCCTTTATCGATATAACGAGCGCGCAGTAAGAGGCGACCTCTTTGGGCGCGGGCAAAAGCCTGAACTCCACATCCTGCGCCTTTAATACGCTCTCGGCCTTCAGTGCCTTATGTGTCGAATGGAAGCTTAGGAGATACTCCATGGATCCCGCTTCGGTAAGTTTAATATTGCCAGCCGCCTAAAAAGATGCGGGCAAAAAAAAATCAAATAAGAAAACGCCCGCGCTAATCTATAGCGCCGGGGCCCCTTAAGATCTTACCACTTGAGTAGAACGGGAAACGGCTCGAAAGCTCCACGACCTCCTCGCGTATCGCACTGAGAGCGCCCTCTTGTTCCCTGTTCTGGAGCGCGTGGTCTATAAAGGTGGCAATCCTTTCCATCTCCCCTTCTTTCATGCCCTTGGTGGTAACCGCCGGGACACCGATACGAATACCGCTAGTGATAAACGGGCTCCTCGTTTCAAATGGTATCGTATTCTTGTTTACCGTAATACCCGCGACCTCAAGCGCCTCTTCGGCCTCTTTGCCGGTCATATCCTTATTATTCAGATCTACCAGAACGAGGTGGTTATCTGTCCCGCCGGAAATGAGATCGTAGTCCCTCTTTATAAGTTCGTCCGCGAGTGCCGCGGCGTTCTTGATGACCTGCGCCTGGTAGTCCTTGAACTCCGGGTTAAGCGCCTCTTTAAAGGCGACCGCCTTGGCCGCTATTATATGCATCAACGGGCCGCCCTGAATACCGGGGAAAATCTGCTTGTCTATCTTTTTCGCGAACTCCTCCTTGCACATGATCATGCCCGAGCGTGGCCCCCTCAAAGTCTTGTGCGTAGTGGTGGTAACGAACTCGGCATGCCCCACAGGGCTCGGGTGGAGTCCCGCGACAACGAGGCCCGCGATATGGGCGATATCCACCATTATCATTGCGCCGACTTCGTCGGCGACCTCGCGGAAGGCCTTGAAGTCTAAGGTCCTCGGGTAGGCGCTCGCGCCGACTACGATTATCTTCGGGCTGTGTTCTCTGGCGATGTCGCGCACCTGGTCCATGTCAATACGGTGGTCTTCTTTTCTTACACCGTAAAAGACATTATTATACATCTGACCGGAAAAATTCACAGGGCTCCCGTGCGTAAGGTGCCCGCCGTGGCTGAGGTCCATGCCCATAAGCGTATCGCCGGGTTTCATCATGGCCATATAGACGGCCATGTTCGCCTGCGAACCGGAATGGGGCTGGACATTTACATGGTCGCAACCGAAGAGTTCTTTAGCCCTTGAGATCGCAAGCAGCTCCACGACATCGACATTTTCGCACCCGCCGTAGTAGCGCTTGTTCGGATAGCCCTCGGCGTACTTGTTTGTCATCACGCTTCCGGCCGCTTCCATTACGGCCCTGCTAACGAAATTCTCGGAGGCGATCAGCTCAAGCGTATACTCCTGCCTGTCGGTCTCGTCAACTATAGCTTTATAGATCTCCGGGTCCTCTGTTCTAAGGATGCTCATCTTTTTCTAAAACCTCCCTGAGTATCGTCACGATTTTTCAATGTCGCTTATCTTATCGAGTCTTCTCTGGTGCCTGCCGCCTGCGAACTCGGTCGTTAGCCACGTCTTTACGATCTCTCGGGCGAGACCCTTGCCCGTAATACGCCCCCCTATCACGAGGATATTTGCGTTATTGTGCTCTTTGGCCATGCGCGCCGTAAAGACGTCATTTACAAGTGCGGCGCGCACACCCTTGAACTTATTCGCCAGAATACTCATGCCGACCCCTGTCCCGCAGACAAGAATGCCTGTTTCAAACTCCCCTTCTGAGACCTTGGTTGCCAATGGTATGCCGTAGTCCGGGTAGTCTACCGACTTATCATCTTCGGTGCCCATATCAAAGAACTCGCGGCCAAGCTCTAAAAGCAGCTCTTTCAGGTCTTCCTTCAATTCGCGCCCCGCGTGGTCGCTCGCGATCGCTATAGGGTTCATAGGTTGGGAACTCCTTTTTTTATGAAGTCCGGATCACTCTTCGTACTTCTTAAAGACAAGCGCGGCGTTTGTTCCGCCAAAGCCGAACGAGTTGCTAAGCGCGGCCCTGATATTTAGCTCCTGGGCAACGTTAGGCACGTAGTCCAGGTCGCACTCAGGGTCCGGCGTCTCGTAATTTATGGTCGGCGGCGCGATATTATCATGTATAGACATAACCGTAAATACCGCCTCTATACCTCCGGCCGCGCCCAAGAGATGGCCGGTCATGCTCTTGGTACTGCTTATTTTTAGATCCGCCGCGTGAGCGCCGAAGAGACTTTTTATCGCCATGGTCTCATAGAGGTCATTATAATAGGTACTCGTGCCGTGCGCGTTAATATAATCGACGTCTTCCGGATTCAGATTCGCGTCCTCAAGCGCCAGTTCCATGCATCTCCTGGCGCCCTTGCCGCCCTCGCTTGGGGTGGTCATATGGAAAGCGTCCGAGTTCATTCCGTAGCCCGCGATCTCGGCATATATCTTAGCCCCTCTCTTCTTTGCCCCCTCCAGCTCTTCGAGCATGAGAACGCCAGCGCCCTCGCCTATTATAAAACCGTCCCGGTCTTTGTCAAAGGGGCGCGAGGCGGTCTCCGGCACGTCGTTCCTCCTTGAGAGCGCCTTCATGGCGTTAAACCCCGCGACGCAGAGCGGGGTGATGGTGCTCTCCGTGCCGCCCGCTACCATGGCGTCGGCGTCGCCCCTTTGAATGAGTCGAAAGGCGTCGCCTATCGAGTGCGTACCCGTGGCGCATGCCGTTACCGCGCAGCTATTAGGCCCTTTGGCGTTAAGCGCAATGGATATCTGGCCCGAGGCGAGGTTTATTATGACCATCGGGATAAAAAAGGGCGTAATCCTGTTCGGCCCCTTCTCTTTCAAGACATTATGCCAGTGCTCGATAGCGGGCAGACCCCCAATGCCCGCCCCTACATATACCCCGACCCTCTCCGAGTTCTCCTCTGTGATCTCAAGCCCGCTCATCTCACGGGCCTTCAGGCTCGCCACCAGCGCGTACTGGATGAAGAGGTCCATCTTCTTGAGCTCTTTCCTGTCGATAAGCCCGGACGGGTCGAAGTCCGACACCTCTCCCGCGATAGTGACGGGAAAGTCCGTAATATCGAATCTGGTAATAGTCCTTATGCCCGGCCTGCCCTCTTTTATAGCGTTCCAGGACTTTTCAAGGCCGCTACCCAGAGGGGATATTATACCAAGACCGGTTACAGCGACTCTTCTCATTTTTCGGCTCTTAATTGGATTGTCATCTTGTATATATTATTCGATAAGGAGAAAAAAAACAAGGGCACTGAGGCCCTTGCGTCTTTAAAGCTGTGGATATTAACTACAGGTGCGGGAGAGCGTCCTACTTTACCTTCTTTTCGATATAATCTATCGCGTTTTTTACTAACTTTATCTGCTCAGCGTCCTCGTCCGGGATCTCAATGGAGAATTCCTCTTCAAAGGCCATAACCATCTCGACCGTGTCCAGGCTGTCAGCGCCCAGATCGTCGACAAATGAAGCCTCAGGGGTTACCTCGTCATCGGATACACCGAGCTGATCAACGATTATCTTCTTTACCTTATTCTCAGTTGACATATTCTACCTCCTAATTATTATATGCATAAATAGTCTTAAATTTATATCACCTAAAATAGCGGTTGTCAATTCATTAAGCCCCCAAAAAGCCCCTAAATATAGGAACTCCAAAAAAGAGCTACATATACATTCCGCCGTTAATGCTGAGCACGTGTCCGGTTATATATGACGCGTCGTCAGAGGCAAGAAAAAGCACGCCCTTTGCAACGTCATCCACCGAGCCGAGCTTACGCATGGGAATACGTGAGGCAAGCCCCTCTCTTACATCGTCAGAAAGCGCGTCGGTCATGGCGGTCTCGATAAAACCCGGGGCAATGGCGTTTGCGGTAATATTTCTGGCGGCGAACTCCTGGGCAACGGTCTTTGTAAGCCCTATAAGCCCCGCCTTGCTCGCCGAATAGTTCGCCTGTCCGACATTACCCGTTAGCCCGACTATCGAGGCGATATTTATGATACGTCCGTAACGCGCCTTGCTCATCACCTTAACCGCCGCCTGCGTATAGTTGAACGCACCCTTTAAGTTAACGTCCATGACCAGGTCCCAGTCGGCCTCTTTCATCCTGAGCATCAGGCCGTCTCTGGTGATTCCGGCGTTATTGACGAGTATATCGAGAGAGCCCATCTCATCAGCCACCTTTGCTACGATCTCTTTTGCCTCCTCGGCGTTGGTAACGTCGCCCTTTAAGGCTATAGCCCTCCTGCCGAGCGCCTCAATCTCAGCAGCCGTAACATTAGCGCTATCAAGGTCGACATCGACAAGGGCGATATCAGCACCCTCTTTGGCCAAACAGATCGCGATTGACTTGCCTATGCCCTGAGCGCCGCCCGTTATTAAACAGACCTTATCCTTTAAACGCATAGCTCCCCCTCTCTCCTTAACTTAAGAAGGCTTAAACGCCTCTCTTAGAGCTTCCATATCCTCTGGCTCACCGGCCCTGTAGGTCGTAATCCCCTTGTCTATCCTCTTTAAAAGCGTACTAAGAACCTTGCCCGGGCCGACCTCTATCATGGTATCTACTCCGCTACCCCTTATCATCTCTATAGACTCGGTCCACCTGACGGGGCTTACAAGCTGGCTCCTTAAAAGACCCGGAACCCTAGAGCAATCCTTAAGCGGCCTTGCCTCGACATTAGTTACGACAGGCACCTTAAAAGGCCTGAACTCTATATCGGCCATGACTTCAGAGAGACGCTCGGCAGCGGCTTCCATAAGGGGCGAATGGGACGGCACGCTTACCTTTAACATTATAGCCCTGCTCGCTCCAGCCTTTATAGAGGCCTCTTTGGCGCGCTCTACGGCGCCTGTGTGGCCGGATATGACCACCTGCCCGGGGCAGTTGATATTGGCGACTACCACCAGATTATCCGCAGTGGACGCCTTAGTGCAAATATCCGTTAAAAGCCCCGTATCAAGGCCCAGAACAGCGCACATGGCCCCCTCGCCGACCTCTACGGCCTCCTGCATGAACTTTCCCCTGAGGTCGACCAATTTAAGAGCGTCCGCAAAGCTTAGCACACCGGCCGAGACCAGGGCGCTATATTCGCCGAGACTGTGGCCGGCGACCATGGATGGGCTGATACCAATAGTCTCGTTCAAGGCCAGGAGAGAGGCCTGGTTCGCCACTACAAGGGCTGTCTGCGCGTTACGGGTAAGATCCAATTCTTCGGCCGGCCCGTCGAATAAAAGTGAGCCCATATCGCGCCCGAGCACAGTGGAGGCCTCTTCAAATAAAGACTTGACCACACCGTAGCGCTCATATAGAGCTCTGGCCATACCGACAGCTTGAGAGCCCTGCCCTGGAAAGAGAAAAGCTATATTTTTCATATGTTTAAAGAATAAAGTTGATACTAATTATTAATTCAAAAAGCCGCAAGAAAAGACCAGTTTACCACTTAATGAGCGTAGAGGCCCAGGTAAGCCCTCCCCCGAAAGCGACGAGGAGGATATAATCACCCTCTTTTATACGCCCTGTGCGCACGGCCTCATCCAGGGCCAGAGGAATGGAACCGGCGGATGTGTTACCGTATTTCTCGATATTTACAAATATCTGGTCTTCACTCAGGTCCAGTTTCTTACCTGCCGCCTTTATTATCCTGATATTGGCCTGATGCGGTATCATGAGCGATATGTCGCTCGGTTTAAGAGAGGCCTCCTGTAAGGCCTCCTCACAGGTGCTCGTAATCGTTCTGACGGCGACCTTAAAGGTCTCATTGCCCTGCATCTTCACATATGGCGGCTCGCTCTTCCTCGTTTCAAACGGACTTGGCTGAGTTCCATCAGGCGCGTAGAGTTTCTCCCAGAGGCGTCCGTCAGAGTGGATACTCGATGATATTATACCATCCTCACCTTCGCTAGCCTTTAGTACAGCCGCTCCCGCTCCGTCACCGAAGAGGATGCAGGTCGAGCGGTCCTTCCAGTCAATTATCTTTGAAAATATATCGACCCCGATTACAAGCGCGCACAGCGCGTCACCGGTGCGTACATATCTATCGGCTGAGTCGAGGGCAAAGAGAAAACCCGAACAGGCGGCGGCAATGTCAAAGGCAGGCACGCCGCTATCTATACCAAGCTCCATCTGCACGGCGCAGGCGGTAGAGGGAAAGACCATATCGGGTGTAACGGTGCCGACTATTACGAGGTCAATATCCTCCGCGCTAATTCCTGCGGCCTCCAGGGCTTTTTTGCCGGCATCCACGGCAAGACTGCAGGCAGTCTCATCAACTACAACGCGGCGCTCAGCGATGCCCGTCCTTGTGCGAATCCACTCATCGTTGGTGTCGACGAGTTTCGCCAGATCATCATTGGTCAGTATTTTTTTAGGAACCGAAGAGCCTGTACCGGCTATCCTTGATCTTATCATAGCCTTACTGCGCCTTTTTGTTGACTGGCATCTCGTCTGAAAGATTCTTCAGGTCGTCGCTCTTGTCGAGCTCTTCGGTCATATGGGTATTGAGGCTGGTCTTCGCGCATTCGTCGGCCACTCGTATGGCGTTCATAATGGCCTTAGCCGAAGAGCCGCCGTGGCTGATCATACATATGCCGTCTATGCCGAGAAGCGGCGCGCCGCCGTACTCTTCATAATCGAGCCTCTTCTTTACTTTCTTAAAGGCCCCGCGCGCTAAGAGATAACCGAGCTTGGCGGTCAGGCTCGACTTTATCTCCGTGCTAAGCATGTCGGTAAGCGCAACGACAAGCCCCTCGGTTAGCTTTAAGGCGACGTTCCCGACAAAACCGTCGGTCACGACCACATCTACGTCGCCGTGAAAGATGTCCCGGCCCTCAACGTGGCCAATATAATTAAGCGAGGTCTCCTTCAGGAGTTTATGGGTCTCGCGGGTAAGCTCGTTGCCCTTACCCTCCTCCTCGGCATTACTAAGGAGCCCTATCCTCGGCCTCTCCTCGTTCAGCACGTCTCTGGCGTAGACGTCGCCCATAATGGCGAACTGGACGAGGTTGATAGGACGGCAATCTACATTACCCCCGACGTCAAGTAGTACCGCCGGGCGCTTCATGGTAGGTACGCGCACGGCAATGGCCGGGCGGTCAACACCCTTTAGCCTTTTAAGAACGAATATCGCAGTGGCAAGCGCCGCTCCTGAGTTACCGGCGGAGACCACCGAGCCGGCCTCACCGGACTTCACGGCCTCGAAACAACCCCTTATGGACGAGTCCTTCTTCCTCCTCGCGGCGTTTAATGGCGCCTCGTGCATGCCGACCACCTCTGAAGCGTGCCTTACGGTTATAAGGCCGCTGGAGACACAGCGCTTATCCTTGTACTTATCAAGCTCAACGCTGATCTTATCCTTGTCGCCGACAAGGATTATCGGTACGCCAAGCTCTGTAGCGGCCTCGACGGCGCCCTCGACAACCACATGGGGGGCGTTATCCCCTCCCATAGCGTCTACGGCTATCTTATTAGTAGTCAATTAAGGTCAGCCCTTTCCGTGATCCTTAGTATAGCAATACTATAGATAAAACCCGATAAAGTTTCCAACTCATGGAGTAATGTCAACTAGTCCGCTCTTGAAAATATAAACATTTTAGTCGAAAAAAAACCCGGACAATTGAAAAGAATCTCTACGCGATTAATCAGCCTCTTCGATCTCTATAACTTCTTTTCCTTTATAGGTACCGCAGCTGGGGCATAGGTTATGAGGACGTTTGGGCTCCCCGCACTGGGGGCAAGTTGAAGCGGCGGGGGTGGTGAGCGCGTCGTGGCTCCTTCGTTTATTCCTTCTGCTCTTTGAATGTCTCTTCTTTGGATGTGCCATAATATTTAACTCCAATAATAGATTATTTTTTAGCTCTGAATTCCTTTAAACCGGCAAGTCTCGGGTCGATCTTCGGTGAGCTTACGCAGTCGCATTTACCAACATTTAGATCCGTACCGCACTTGGGGCAAAGCCCCTTGCAGTCCTCAGTACAAAGCGGCTTTATCGGCACCTCAAGCGTTACCTGCTCAAGTATAAGGGCCGTGACATTTAGCTCTTCACCCTCTATATGAGCGCTCTCAATATCAAGGACGCTCTCTAAATCCTGATGCCCGCCGCTCTCGTCATGCCTGATGGGCATGCAATACGAGAAGTCCGAGGCGACATCATAAGAAAAATCTTTAGTACAATTCGCGCACTGAAGGCCAAGTTTGGTCTTTAATGACCCGACAATTATCAGGTCTCCATCCAGGCGGCTTAGATCAAGATGCACACTGACCGGGGAAAGAAACGAAAACCCAAGAGTCTTAACCTTCTTCGCGCTTACCGGGCCGAGCGCCATCTCTACAAGTTCAAGCCCGTCCTGGTCAATGTCCAGAGAGAGACCGCCTGCGAGAACGTCATTAATATTAACCTTCATAGCTACCTCTAAACAATTAAAAAGTATATACGATTGCAATTCGATATGTCAATAGCTTTAAGGCTCCAGGGGCTCAGGAGAGGCCCTGTAAGGTGGTATTATAGCAAAAAAGGACTTGACCTTGCAGTAAATATACACTAAATTTTATAGGCATATCGTATGCCGGACTCACCTGCTGGGGGATCGTCTAGCGGCAGGACCGCGGACTCTGAATCCGCTAACCCAGGTTCGAATCCTGGTCCCCCAACCA
>CBDVCO010000075.1:0-9467 GCA_965372515.1 uncultured bacterium
CTGCATAACTTCGTGACGCGTAAAAAACTCCATAGGTATATTCTAAATAAAAAAACAGAAAAAACCAATACCTTTTCCTTTATAAAAAAGGCCCTGTCACATTTCCTTTCTGGATTCGTCTTCCTTTTCAATATCGCCGTAAAGGTTGGAGAGGATATCAACGACCCTTGACCTGGTCACGGGCTTTTCAAGAAAGGCGACGGCCCCCATGGAGAAACCCATATCCTTATCCTCCGGCGACGAAAGAAGTACTATCGGTATCTCCCCGGTTTTTTCTCCCTTCTTCAACTCCTTCATCACCTCCCAGCCGTCCTTCCTGGACAACGCTACACCCATAATGATCGCAAAAGGCCGAACGCTCGCCGCCTTATCAACGAGCTCAAAGCCGTCATTCGCTATGATAATATCATAGGGCTCGTCTGCAAGATAGATGCTAAGGAGCTGGTTAAGGTCCTCGGATTCACACGCTATGAGAAGCGAAGAGCTTCCCGAACTATTGGCGCTTAAAGAGGGTGAGCGTGAAAAGACCGGCATATCTATCCTCTCGGTCCCCTGAGGAAGCTTCACGGTAAAGGTGGAGCCCTCATCGGGCTTGCTCTCGACCCATATCTTGCCTTTGTGGAGCTTTACAAGCCTCTCTGTAAGCGCGAGCCCAAGCCCGGAGCCGTCGTACTCTCTCGATATGGAGGAGTCAACCTGCTCGAACTCTTTAAATATCCTCTCCAGATCATCCACTCCTATGCCGATGCCGCTGTCCTTAACGGAAAAGATCAGCACATGCTCCATGACCATACCGCTTGGCTCCTCCCTTATCTCCCAGTCCACGTCCACGGTACCCCCTTCGACGTTGAACTTGACGGCGTTAGATATAAGATTCAGGAGTATCTGCTTGAACTTCGCGCGATCGGCCCTGATGATCGGAGAGGCCGGGCTCGTCTTTGTATTTATTGTAATATTGCGCTTATGGGCCAGAGGCCTGATTATAGAGAGCGTCTCTCCCAGAATTTCAGAGAAGGAGAAGTCGTCCGGCTCCAGCTCCATATTTCCGACCTCCATCCTGGATATATCGAGAATATTGTTGATAAGGCCCAAGAGGTTGCTTCCGCTGGAGCGTATGTAATCGAGGTACTCCAACTGCTTGGAATTTAAATCCCCAAAACTCTTCTCCTTTAAAAGCTCGGAGAAACCGATTATTGAATTGAGCGGCGTCCTGAACTCATGGCTCACATTGGCGAGAAACTGGCTCTTCATTTCATTGGCGTGAACAAGTTCGACGTTGGTCTTTTCAAGCTCCTCTTTCTGTTCCTCCGTCTCCAGGTGGGCGCTCTTCAACTGTGCCGTCCTTTGATGTACCCTCTCCTCAAGCGTAGCGTTATGCTCTTCTATACTTTCGGCCATCTGGTTAAACTCTCCGGCAAGTGAGCCGAGTTCATCCTGGGTCATCACGGGGACCCTCTGCGAGAGATCTCCGTCCGCTATCATCTTCGCGCTCTCTTCAATGGCCCTGATGGGAACGACAATGGAACGGGTCGTGGCGAGCCACATTCCACCCGCCACGAATATCGCGAGCACGGTGAATATCAACGTAACGACTATGATCATGGCGGCAAAGGTCTTGATGGTCTGATATGCGGAGAAGGCCGTGTTGCTCTCTTCATTAATAAGTTTCTTTAAGGCGTTCATGGTGGCGGCGAACTTAACATTACCGTCGCCTTGAATAAGGGTGATCGCCAGGTCCCTCTTACCCTCCATAGAGAGCGAAACGACGCGGGCCTGTACATCCCAATATTCCGGAAGCGAAGCGGTAAGTTCATAAAGGAGAACCTCAAGACCTGAAGTGCCGAAGCTCTCATACTCGCTAAGCTTTCTGTCTATCTTGTTCTTAATCTCACCGAGAGAGCCTTCAAGGTAGGATTTTGAGCTGAATTCGCTGATAATGGCATGCAGGAAAAGCTCCTGACGCTGATGGAGCAGGTCCTTCTCTATGCTTGATAGTATCTCGGTCCTTTGAAAGGAATCCATAAAGAGATGGTCGGTGACCTTCGCGATCTGACTACCGTTATAGAGACCCACAGAACCACCCGCGCCCATCATAAAGAGAAGCGCAAGGAATATGACGGCCAGCTTGTTGGATATATTGAGCGATCTAAAGCTTTTAGTTATCAATGTGCTCACCCTGGGCTATGTTAGATTCAGGAAATACCGCAAGATCTTCATAGAGAAGCGCTATGCCGGATATCTCTCCGCCGGCGTCATATATCGGAAAGCTCTTGATCTTAAGGCTCATGGGAGAGCCGTCAAAGTCATACCAGGTAAGTATCGACGGGTCGTAGTCGAGGACAGCCTCGTTTACATGGCCGTCGAATGATTCGCGAAACATCGTAAAGAGACCATTGGAGTCGAGAATATTATCTTCAAAGAGCTTATATTTGCCGACAAAATCCGTATCTTTATGGACTCCTAGCATCCTCTTTAAAGTGGTATTTAACATCACGGCAGAGCCGTCGGGGTCAAAGACAGCCGTTCCAAGCGGGCTCTGTTGTACAATACTGTCGAGAAAATTCTTTTTGGCATGCTCTTCGTAGAAGAAATTTATATGGCCGGTTGAAGCTCCGACAAAAGAGGCTACGGCCTTCAAGAATGGCCCTGAATTGGCCGAAAGGCCCTCTGATTCACTAAATATCAAAAGAATGATGCCCACAACCGTCTTATTGTACGCAATTGGATAGGAGAGGAGCGATGTATAGTCGCGAGCGGCAAGCGCGCTCTTAAGCGTGCCCTCAGGGTACTCATCGATATCTTTCAACACTAGCTCGCTTGTGCCGTCTATCCAGACGGTAAGGCGCTCACCAGGAGGTATGACCGGGACCTCGTCCCCGAACGAGCCGCCTATGCCGCTTGCGGCCTTGAACCTTAAAGCCCCTTTGTCGTCAAGAAGATATACGGCGGCCGCGGCCGCGCCGGTCTTAAGTATGGATATGTTAATGGCGCTCATATAAATCTCTTTTTGTGAAAGCGACTCACCTGCGACATCGGCAAGCTCTGTAAGCGCCTCCACGCTCTTTCTGGCGGAATCTATCTCGAGAGCGAACTCTTCACTCTTCTTCTTAATTAGTAGATGCGACTCGTTCACCGAATTCTCCAGATAATTGAACGCCGAAGCTATAGCACCGGCCTCGCCTGAGAAATCATCCTTGAAGGTCACGTTATATTCACCGTTCAGCACCCTGGTTGCCCCCTCGGCTATATCCTTTATCGGATAGAACGCGCCAACGACAAAGAGGATGCCCGCACCGATAATCAGCAAGAACGTAAGGGCCAATATCCTGTAGACCAGGTCCTTAATTCCATTGAATGCCGCCTGGCGCACCTGAGCAACATCGCTTAAGAGCTTCTCGGTCTTCTCGTAAAAGAGAAACATATTCATGTCGATGGAGTTATGAAGAAGCAGGACGACATCGTAACTGAGAGCGCTGTTCAGCCTGTTAAAATCGTTCTTGATCAAACGCCAGTCGTCTGCGAGAAATTTTATGCCCACGGCGATAGGGCTGTTGGTGGAGAAGGTCGTATAGGCCTGGGATTCGAGCTCCCTTAAAACGGAATCGAGTTGGCGGACTTCTTCGGGAATAAGCTCTATTTTCTCCTTCTCAAAATGCCTCGCTACAAGGAACATATCGAGGGTATACTCAAGCTTTACCATGGAATATTTAATGTCGTGCAGCCTGAAATTCAAGTCGTCGTAGGCCACGGCCTTCTTGGACTTCTCTAAAAAGAGCCATGAAGATACGCCGCTGACAATAAAGAAAAAGAAGAGGAAGATAAAAAACTTCCTGGTTATGGAGAGCCCTGTATTCATTTTTTTCATAAGGTCAACTTATTCTTTTAACCGGAAAAAGGGTTATTGAACTCAAAAGGGATTACATTCAATACAATATTATATTCTATCTAGTATGGAAAATTTGGTCAAGTATTATTTAAAAACAATAGTTTAGGGACCAATAGTTATAGTAGTGGGGCAATAAGACGCTCTGGAAAACAGATGGCGGGGTCGTGAGCTAAGTAACTACTCAACGCTTCTCCAGTTTGAGCCGGACTTGATATTTACCTTGACCGGGACCTTGAGCTTTATGATCCCCTCCATCACGTCCGTAACGAGCTCTTCAAGACGAGCCCTCTCCCCGGGTACGGCCTCCCATATAAGCTCATCGTGGACCTGGAGGATCATACGCGATCGGAAGGACCCTTCTTTCATGCGCTGCTCTATCTTTATCATGGCGGCCTTTATCATATCGGCGGCCGTACCCTGCACAGGGGAATTTATCGCTATACGCTCGCCGAACTTCCTGGTCTGCCCGGACGTGCTCTTCAATTCGGGGATAAAACGCTTTCGTCCGAAGAGTGTACGTGTATACCCAAGCTCTAATGCCTCTTTTATGGTTTTGTCTATAAACTTCTTTACCAGCTTGTAGTGCAGGAAATAATCATCGATATACTCTTGGCCCTCGCTGACCGATATCTCAAGGTCGTTAGCGAGCCCAAAAGCCCCCATGCCGTATATAATACCGAAATTTATCGCCTTGGCCCTGCGGCGCATTTCAGGCGTTACAAGACCCGGCATTATGGAAAAGACCTCGCTTGCGGTGATAGCGTGGATATCCTCTCCCGATCTGAACGCCTCTATAAGCATGGGGTCTCCTGACATATGGGCCACCAGCCTTAGCTCGATCTGGGAGTAGTCGGCGCTCAGGAACTCGAAGCCCTCTTCGGCGACAAAGGCCTCTCTCACCCTGCTTGAATTCTCGTCCCTTATAGGGATGTTTTGAAGGTTGGGCCTGGAGCTCGACAATCTCCCTGTTGCGGTAACGGTCTGGTTAAAAGAGGTATGGACCCTGCCGGTCTCCGGATTAATGAGCGCGATAATCCCATCCACAAAGGTGCTCTTCAATTTCGCCAGTTGTCTATTCTTAAGTATCTTCTGCGCGATATCATAATCCTCACTAAGCGCCTTTAAGACACTCTCGTCGGTGGAGAAGCCGGTCTTCGTCTTTTTTAAGGGCTCTATTCCCATCTTTACGAAGAGGAGTTCCGAGAGCTGTTTGGGCGAATTTATATTAAACTCACATCCGGCAAGTCCGTAAATATCAACCTCTAAACTCTTAAGCTCTTTACCCAGTTCTTTAGAGAGTTTTTCCAAAATTGCAGACGACACCTTGATGCCGGCAAGCTCCATCTGTGCGAGCACCTTAGCCAGAGGCAGCTCCATCTCGTTAAAGAGCTTTATAAGCCCCTCTGCTTTTAGTTTTTTAGGAAATTCAACACCCGCCTTTATGACAACAGATAGACGCTCGGCTACGGTAGAGGCAAGATCTTCTGCGTCTATATCAATATACGGCGGCTTTAACTCGGTAAGGCTTACCCCAAAATGGTTGAAGGCAACCTTCTCTATTGCGTGGTTGCTCCTCGACGGGTTGAGCAGGTATGAGGCGAGCGACGTATCCATCACAACACCTTGAGGCTCTATTGAATGTTTCAGGAAACTCAGGTACAGGGCTTTTGCGTCGTCCGTGATTTTTTCAATAGAGGCGTCCTCCATAACGCGCTTCATCGCGCCAAGGACAAGGGCTTCCTCTATGCCGTGCTTACCTGAAGCATCCAAAGGAACAAAACATATGGAGTCGACTGATGTGGCGAGCGTTATTCCACGAAGCTTTCCAGAAACGCCTGTACCATCAATCAGAAGAGAGATTGCCAAAGACTCTTTAACAATCTCTTTTAGCCAGGCCTTTAAAGCTTTTAGGTCCGCAATTACCACGCACCCGAGCTTTGACGCCTCTTTGGGCGCAAACTCCTCATAGAACTTTTGAAAATCAAGCTCCTTGAATATCTTTTCAAGGGCCTTGGAGTCGGGTTCTACGAGAGCGTAAGTGGAGGGGTTAAAGTCGAAAGGGAGATCGTCGTGGAGTGTCACAAGCTCTCTGCTCATAGCGGCCTGCTCCTTAAAATCCGTAAGGTTCTCCTTAAGTTTTTTGCCGCTTACCTTGTCGATATTCTCAAATACCGCGTCAAAAGAGCCGAATTGCCCAAGGAGTTTTACCGCCGTCTTTGGCCCAACACCCGGCACGCCCGGAACATTATCCGAGCTATCGCCGCAGAGCGCGAGCATATCTCTGATCGCGTCCGGTCCGACGCCGAATTTTTCTCTCACCTCGCCGGGCCCGTACTCACGCTCATTCGAATAATCGAGTATTGTGGTCTTTTCATCTACGAGTTGAAAGAGATCTTTATCGCCGCTTACGATCTGTACCTCAACCCCCTCAGCCCCGGCGTTCTTGGCGAGAGTCGCTATAACGTCGTCGGCCTCATAGCCCTCCTTCTCCACCACCGCTACATTAAAGGCCCTTACCATCTCCTTTACATAAGGCACCTGGGGGGCAAGGCTATCCGGCATCGGGGCCCTTGTCGCCTTGTACTCTTCGTACTTTTCGTGGCGAACCGTCTTTCCCCTCACATCGAATGCCACCGCGATGTAATCCGGCTTATACTCATTGATGATCTTCCTGAGTGTGCGGGTAAAACCGTAGACGGCGTTTGTGGGCAAGCCCTTGGAGTTGGTAAACTCCGGGATGGCATGAAACGCGCGATAGAAACAGTTGCTCCCGTCTATCAAGATCATCTTTTTCTTTTTACCCACAAGCTCACCCCGCGTACAAAAAAAGAACTGTCACCCACTATCAATTGACACCGCCAATACTCTCCTATATACTTTAAGATATGTCAAAGACAAAGGTAATAGTCCTAACTCTTCTCATGACCCTGTGCTTTGCCCCGTATGCCATGGCCCGGACAGAGAGTTTTACTATGGCCCTTAGCATTGTAAAGAAATTCGATAAAGAGACAAAGACACTCTTACCGAAGGAGCTGAATAAAGAGCAAAGGAGCGCTTTCACTAAAACCGCCAAGAAGAACAAGAAAGAGACGACCGCCGCTATTAAATCGCTTAGACGCTCTGAGGGGCCGAGCCCCAGAAGGTTTAAAAGGCTCTACAAGATAGTCGACCAACATACCGGGGACCATATAAAAGAGGTGGACAAACTCGCCTCAACCCTCTTGCCAAAAGATAGGGCCGCGGTTGAAGGTATAAGCGCAAAGCTTAAGGGACTCAGGGATGAATTCCTGGAAGAGCTTAAGGGAACCTCATTCTCGGAGAGGGAACCCGCAAGGGGGATCAAAGCCGAGCCCGTCTTAGACCGCTCGCCGTACGAAGAGAGGCCCGGAGACGTCAGGGGCATCTATGACCGTTAAAAGAGGCCGTCGGCACTGAAGGCGTCCTTTATGATCTCACAGATAAGCTCTCCCCCGGTTTCTTCCGACACCATGACACTTACCACATCATATCTGGCCAGAGGCTCCGGCCCCTGCCATTTTTGAGCTATATACTCCATTGAGCTCTTTACTATACGCCCCTGCTTTCTTTTATCTATTGCCTCACCCCCCGTGCCGTATGCCGTGGTCGTGCGGGTCTTGACCTCGATAAATACCAGAATATCGCCGTCCATGGCAATAAGGTCGATCTCTCCGAATCTCGAAGTGAAGTTACGCTCGACTATTTTGTATCCCGCTCTCTTAAGGGCTCTTTCAGCCTCCCTCTCCCCCCTCGCTCCCAGATCGCGGCTAAGCAGTCCCATAGTGCAAATCCCTTAAGGCAAGGTGTAGTTAAAGCTCTTCCTGTGTATCCTCGTCGGGCCGAATTTCTTTAAAGCGAGCAGATGCTCCATAGTTGCGTAGCCCTTGTTCTTGATGAAATTATACTCCGGGAATATGTCGTGATAGGCCCTCATAATGCGGTCTCTGCTGGTCTTGGCTATTATCGAGGCCGCAGCTATGCTGATTGATAGATTATCCCCCCTTACAATACCCTTTTGCGCGATAGGGGATCTGATCTTGTAGGGGCCGTCTATAAGGAGCATGTCCGGGTTTGTAGGAGCGTCCCCCGTCGAACAGATTGCCTCTAGCGCCTCCTCCATAGCTCTAAATGTCGCGTTGAGTATATTTATAGAGTCAATTTCAGTGGGCCAACTGATACCCACGCCTACGCTTAAGGCCCTTTCCCTGATAAGGAGCGTAAGGGCGTCACGCCTTGCGGGTGTAAGTTTTTTTGAGTCTCTAATGGGAAGGTCAAGTGGGGGTGAGGAAAAAAGTACAGCGCTTGCGACTACGGGGCCGGCAAGAGGGCCGCGCCCCGCCTCGTCAATGCCGGCGACAAGACGGAAACCGTCTCTATACGCCTCTTGCTCGTAAGTGTCCATAGGCCTATAGCCGGGTAAAAAAGCTCGCTTGAAAAAGGGAAAAAGAGTCTTATTTCCTGGAACGAAGCGCCTGCTTTGCGGCCTTACCCTTCAATTCACGAAGGAAATAGAGCCTCGCGCGGCGGCTTCGCCCCTTAGTAACCAGCTTAACAGATTCTATGGAAGGGGAATTAAGGGAAAAAACCCTCTCTACCCCTACGCCGTAGGATACCTTCCTGACCGTAAAGGTAGCTCCAATACCGCCACCGTGCCTCTTTAAGACGGCTCCTTCGTAGGCCTGTATGCGCTCCTTTTCGCCTTCCTTGATCCTGACATTAACGACGACTGTGTCGCCGGGGCGAAAATCAGGAATATCGGTCCTCAGGTATTTTTTCTCTAAATTCTCTATTACTCCCATTGTAAAACCTCCGAATCACGCTTATTTTTTATTGTCTAATTATCTTTATCCAAAAGGTCAGGCCTTTTCTTAAGAGTTCTCTCTAACCTCTTGTCTTTACGCCACTTTTCTATTTTTTCATGGTCGCCTGAGAGAAGCACTTCAGGTACCTCCAGATCCCTGAACACCCTGGGCTTAGTGTATTGCGGATACTCCAAGAGGGAGTCGGAAAATGAATCGAGTTCCACGCTCTCGGCCTCTATTACACCGGGCACCAGCCTGGAGACCGCCTCGATCAAGACAAGCGCCGCGCTCTCGCCGCCTGAGAGCACATAGTCCCCTATGCTAAGCTCCATATCGACAAAGGACCTTACGCGCTCGTCAACACCCTCGTACCTGCCGCAGACGACTATAATTCTATCGAGGGCCGTAAGCTCTTTAGCGACCCCCTGCGTAAGCGGGGTTCCCTGCGGGGTCAGGAGAATTACCTTTGTCTTGCCCGCTCCGGCTTCCTGCTCCCCCCCCCTTAATGCTTCGATGCCCTTGACGATAGGCTCGGCCATCATTACCATGCCGGGGCCGCCGCCATAAGGCGTATCGTCCGTAGTGCTGTGCTTATCAGAGGTAAAATCCCTTATATTATGGGTCTCTACCTCAAACTTGCCCTCCTTGATAGCCCTGCCCATAATGCTTTGCTTTAGCGGGCTGGTGAAAAAATCGGGTATCAGGGTTAAAATATCGAATTTCATCTATTTTAAATTCTATCCAAAGACACCAGCCTATTC
>CBDVCO010000076.1:0-8942 GCA_965372515.1 uncultured bacterium
ATAAAGCCACACTAGTGTGGCGGGCCTGTGTGGCTTGAAATAATCGCGTAAATAAACTATTATGAAGGGCCGTTGTGTGGATGAAAAAAATCAATTGGCTCAAGGAGAAACGTTTGAAGAGAAGGTGGTCGACCATAACCGGAATCCTTATGATTTTATTATTCTTTTCGGTATTTTCAGGTTGGGCTTCAACGCTCACGGAGCGCTTTGTTCTTGGATTGGAACTTGTGGCTGAAGGCAATTTTGCCCGGGCGCGTGAGGAGTTAAAGGGCGTAAAGAAGACACAAAAGTATTTTATGCCCGCCACTACCGCCTTAATGGTGCTAAAAGATCAAAGGCGGGGAAAGATCAAGGAGGAGACGGCTCGTGCGATCTTCAAGGGGCTTGCCCATCTATACAAGGGCAAGCACGACCAGGCCGGCCGTGACCTTGACACTGCCGTTATACTCGATTCGGACTACGCGCTCGGTTATTATTTCAGGGGCAGGGTACATGTGAAAAAGCTCGACTTTGAGCTTGCCATATCGGACTTCACCAGGGCCCTGGAAATAGATAAGAGGCTCGCCGTAGCCTATAACGGAAGGGGGCTCGCCCACTACAGTCTCGGTCACCTGGACCAGGCCCTGGAGGACCAGACCCGGGCCTTGAAACTCAACCGCAAGCTCGTAACCGCCTATAACGATAGGGGGCTTGTCTACAGGAGGATGGGCGAGACGGATAAGGCGATTAAAGACTTTACCGGCGCGTTGAAGCTTTTGCCCAACTCCTCGTCGGCATATTTTAACAGGGCAATGGCCTATGAGATGAAAGAAGAAGCGAAGCTTGCCATAAGCGATCTTACAAGGGCCATTGAATTAAACCCTTTCTATGTGGAATCATACTTTGCCCGCGGCCGCCTGCATTTTGTTAATGAAGATTGGTCCATAGCTATAAACGACCTCTCAATGGGGCTTAAATTAGAGCCACAGGACGCCGATGCGCTTACCCGCAGGGGGCACGCCAGGCATAATATGAAAGAATATAATAAGGCGCTTGGAGATCTCTCAAGGGCCATAAAGATAGCCCCGGGTCACGCCCCTGCATATACAAACAGGGGCCTGGTCTATTACGCCACAGGGGAGTACGTCCTGGCCCTGGCCGATTACTCAAAGGCCGCGAGCATAGAACTGGACGACCCCAATATCTATTATTACAGGGCGCTCGTTCATTACGCGCTTAGTGATTACGACAAGGCCGTGCTCGATTACACGAGGGCCATCAAGAGGACCGAGGAGAATACGAAGATTTATTTTAAGCGCGGGGTCGCATATTCAAAGAGGGGTAGTTATCATCTTGCCCTGGCGGACTTTACTAAAGTGATAGAGGCCGCTCCCAAGAACCCGGATGCGTACAATAACAGGGGCTATGTATATATGGCTCATTTGCGCGAATATGACAAGGCCTGCAAGGACTGGAAAAAGGCATGCGAATTCGGCATCTGCGCTAATTATGAAAGGGCCAAAAAAGAGGGCTACTGCAATAAAGCGAGCGAGCTCCTGAATTGATCTCATGAAATGGTGGAGTTTCCCGCCTTTCCGTCCCATCCTACACCCCAAGCCCCTTTCTCCCCGAATTGACAAAACCCGGTTTGAGACCTAAATTATTAATAGGTATTAAAAAAGAGAACGGGCGGCTTTGCCCGGCCCGGAGGTATTAAGTTTATGATCAGACCGGAGAGGTTTACCATAAAGGCGCAGGAGGCGCTAAACTCGGCGCAGGCGATAGCCGCGGACCTGAACCAGCAGGAGGTTGGGCTTGAGCACCTCTTGATCGCGCTTATAGATCAAGAGGGCGGTATAGTCTCGCCGATACTCGAGCGCATCGGTGCCCGAAGCGCCACAATCAAAGACCAGCTCTTCGAGTATCTAAAGAGGCTCCCGGCAGTGACCGGGGCCGGGGGGGAGCAGTTTGTCTCAAAAGAACTTACCGGGGCACTGGATGCGGCCGACAGGGAAGCTAGAGAGCTAAAGGACGAGTTCATCTCCACCGAGCATATACTTCTGGCCATCGCGGGGCTCGCCAAGGGCGAGGGCCGCAATATCCTCGTTCAGAACGGAGTAACAAAGGAGAATATCGTCAAGGCCATGACCTCTGTAAGGGGCTCAGCGCGCGTAACAGACCAGATGCCCGAGGAGAAGTACCAGGCGCTCGCAAAGTATACGAGAGATCTGGTGGAGCTCGCCCGGGCCGGCAAGCTCGACCCGGTCATCGGTCGCGACAATGAAATAAGGCGCGTAATACAGGTGCTCTCAAGGCGGAGGAAGAACAACCCGGTCCTTATAGGAGAGGCGGGGGTGGGAAAGACCGCCATCGTGGAAGGTCTCGCGCAGAGGATAGTTGAGGGCGACGTCCCGGCCACGCTTGCGGACAAGAGGCTCCTGGCGCTCGACCTGGGCGCGCTCATCGCCGGCACAAAGTACAGGGGCGAGTTTGAGGATAGATTAAAGGCGCTCCTGAAGGAGATAACCGACGCAGAGGGCGACGTGGTCCTCTTCATAGATGAGCTCCACACGCTCGTTGGCGCGGGAGCGGCCGAGGGCGCGATGGACGCTTCCAATATGCTAAAGCCCGCGCTTGCCAGGGGAGAGCTTAAATGCGTCGGGGCTACCACCATCGAAGAGTACAGAAAGCATATAGAGAAGGACGCGGCCCTGGAGCGGAGGTTCCAGCCCGTGATGGTCGTCGAGCCCTCTGTGGAGGATACCATAGCTATTTTGAGGGGCCTTAAGGAGAAGTACGAGGTCCACCATGGTGTAAGGATCGCGGACTCTGCCATTGTAAGCGCCGCCACCCTCTCAGACAGGTATATTGCAGACAGGTTCCTGCCCGATAAGGCCGTTGACCTTATAGACGAGGCTGCGAGCAAATTACGTATTGAGATAGAGAGCATGCCGGCCGAGATCGACGCCATTGAGAGGAAGGCCGTCCAGCTTGAGATAGAGAGAGAGGCGCTAAAGAAAGAGAGCGACAAGGCATCGAAAGGGAGGCTTAAAAAGATAAAGGACGAACTCGACGCGCTTAAGAAGGAAGACGCGGGCCTCAAGGACCAATGGGCCGGAGAGAAAAAGCTCATAGACCATATCCGCGCGACAAAGAAGGAGATCGAGGAGGTAAGGACCAAGAGCGAAAAGGCCGAGAGAGAGGGAGAGCTGCAGCGCGCCGCAGAGCTAAAGTACGGAAGGCTAGAAGAATTGAAGAGGTCGCTCGAGGCGGCCCAGAAGAGTGTCGAGGCCCTCGAAGCCGAAGGCAAGGGGCCAAGGATGCTCAGAGAAGAGGTCCGCGCTGAGGAGGTCGCCGAGGTGGTGGCCGGGTGGACGGGAATACCTGTATCAAAGATGATGGAGGGTGAAAAGGAGAAGCTCCTCAGGATGGAGGAGGAGCTCTCAAGGCGCGTCGTCGGGCAGAAGGAGGCTTTAAAAAGCGTCTCCAACGCCGTCCGAAGGGCGAGCGCCGGGATTCAGGATATGGACAGGCCCATAGGCTCCTTTATATTCCTCGGTCCAACGGGCGTTGGCAAGACCGAGACGGCGAGAACCCTCGCCGTCTTCCTCTTCGACGACGAGAGGGCGATGGTCAGGATCGATATGAGCGAGTTCATGGAGAAGCATGCGGTGGCGAGGCTTATCGGCGCCCCCCCCGGCTACGTGGGCTATGAAGAGGGCGGCTACCTTACCGAGGCCGTTAGGAGGAGGCCCTACTCGGTAATCCTCTTCGACGAGATCGAGAAGGCCCACTCAGACGTATTTAACATTTTGCTCCAGATACTCGACGACGGCAGGCTCACCGACGGTCAGGGCAGGACCGTGGACTTTAAGAACACCATTATAATAATGACCTCCAACCTTGCTAGTGAAGCGATCTCCGAGCTTGGCGCCAAGGACTTCGAGGAGCTAAAGAGGGTCGTAACAGAGACCTTGAAGCACGCATTCAAGCCCGAGTTCCTAAACAGGGTGGACGATACGGTTATATTCCACCAGCTTACAAGGGAGGATATGTTGGGCGTGGTCAAGATACAGCTAGAGAGGCTCAAGGCCCTGCTCGCCGAGAAGAAGATAGCGCTCGAGCTTACCGACGAGGCCATGGAACACTTGGCCAAAGCCGGATACGATCCGGTATACGGAGCAAGGACCCTCAAGCGCCTCATACAGCACAAGCTCCAGGACCCGATCGCCTTAAAGATCCTCGAAGGCGAGTATAAGGAAGAAGAGACGATATTGGTAGAAGTCAAGGGCGATACTCTTGAGTTCAGCGTTGCCCCGCCCGCTTGATACGGCCCCCTCCACAAGCTACAGAGCCCTTGACAAAATGCACATTTTTCAATACATTATTTTAAGGAGGATAAGGCTTTGTCGCTCAAAAAAGGTAATCCGTTCATAGACTTTATCACGCTCCAGGAGAAGATGAGCCAGCTCTTCGACGAGGCGGCCAGCAAGCAGAAGGGCTATAGCGCATTCTCGACCGGCGCCTGGAGCCCGGCGGTCGATATCTTTGAGACCGACGGTATTATCATCTTGAGCGCAGAGCTGCCCGGGGTGGATATAGAGGACGTAGAGGTAGAGGTAAATAAGAACGTACTTACGCTTAGCGGCGAGCGCATGTTCCAGAAGAACCTCTCCGAAGAGCAGTACCTGAGGATGGAGCGTTTTTACGGAACCTTCCAGAGGGTCTTTAACCTTCCCGCGGTCGTGGACAAGGAAGAGGTAAAGGCCAATTTCAAGGACGGGGTACTCAGGGTAACGCTGCCAAAGATCAAGAGCCTCAGTCCCAAGCATATTAAGATAGAAGACGATTAACCCGGCAGGCCATGCCCGTGAAGACCTCCAAGAGTTCATAATCAAATTCCAGGAAAATTTCCAGGGAGTATTGCGGGGCAAGAAGTTTTTTAAGCCCCTCCTCCGGTACAGTCGACATTGTTGTGTATCGATAGAGAAAAGAAATTTAAGGGAGCCGTTATGACAAAAAAGAAAAAAGCAGAAGAGACCCCGGCTAAGGAAAGCGGCAAAAAGGAAGAGAGTGCGCCAGAGACCACGCTCAAAGAAAAAGTGAGCGAGGAGGGCGCGCCGGGCGAGGAGCAACTCCCATTGCCTGACTTTTCTTCTTTTATCTTCTCTATCTCAACGACGGTACTCATGGACCTTGGCGAGATCGAGCATCCCATTGACAAAGAGAAGAAGGTTAACATCAAGATGGCCAAGCACTCCATAGATGTTTTGGATATGATCAAGGAAAAGACAAAGGGCAACCTCTCAGAGCAGGAGGGCGCCCTGATCGACAATATTGTGACGGACCTAAAGCTCAGGTACTGCGATAAGATCGCCTGACAAAAAGAGCGTGGAGAATATGACGAAAAAAAAGAAACTCTTCGGTATAAAGAGCCTGATAGTCGTAGCTCTTTCCTTTCTCGTTATAGGGATAATAACGACCGCGGCCTTTGAGGTGACCGAGACCACAGAGGCGCAAAATTTTTGGAAGGAACATTCTGAAAGGAAAGCTGTGCCCACGCGGGCCCCGGCCGGGTTGCCGAGCTTTGTAGGGCTCGCTAAAGACCTCTCCCCGAGTGTCGTAAATATCTCCACCGTCCATGTGGTAAAGGGCGGGGGACAAATGATGACTCCGAACTTCAGGGGGCCGTTTGAGGATTTTTTTGGCGAGGATTTCTTTGAAAAATTTTTTGGAGAAGAGCAGCGCGATTTTAAGAGGCAAAGTCTGGGCTCCGGCTTTGTCATCAACAAGGAAGGATATATTCTTACCAATAACCATGTCATAGCGAACGCGACCGAGATAATCGTCACCTTCTCCGAAGATAAGAAAGAGTATAAGGCCAAGGTTGTCGGTAGCGACGAAAAGCTCGACATAGGGCTTATAAAGATAGAGGCAGACCATGACCTTCCCGTGGCCACGCTTGGAGATTCCGACGCGCTAAACATCGGCGACTGGGTCATGGCTATCGGTAATCCTTTCGGTCTCGGTGGCTCGGTGACGGCCGGTATCATCAGCCAGAAGGGCAGGGTCATAGGGGCCGGACCTTACGACGACTTTCTTCAGACCGACGCTTCGATCAACCCCGGCAACAGCGGGGGTCCTCTCTTTAATCTCTCCGGCGAGGTGGTGGGTATAAATACGGCGATCATTGCCCGTGGGCAGGGCATCGGCTTTGCCATCCCGATAAATATCGTCAAAGAGATCCTCTTGCAGTTAAGGGAGGCGGGCCGTGTCAGCAGGGGCTGGATAGGAGTAACGCTCCAGGGTCTTACCCCGGAGCTGGCCGAGCATTTCGGCATTGAAGACGATAGCGGCGTGCTCATTAGCGCCGTTACGCCGGGTGATCCCGCCGACAAGGCGGGTATTAAGGCCGGAGATATACTCGTAGAGTTTAACGGCAAGGCCATAGAGGAGATGGGCCAGCTTCCCCGTACTGTAGCCATAACGCCGAAGGGCACCAAGGTCAAGGTGAAGCTCCTTCGCGAAGGTAAAGAGGTCGTCCTCTTTGTTACGGTTGGGGAGAGAACAGACGAAAGGGTCGCCGCGGTTGAGACTGAAAAAGGCACTGAAACAGAATCGCTACTTGGTATTACGGTCACAGCCATAACGCCGGGCCTTGCGCAGCAGCTTGGCCTTAAAGAGAAGGACAAAGGCGTGGCGATAAGCTCGGTCGACAGCTCGGGCCCCGCTGCAATGGCCGGGCTAAGGAGAGGCGATATTATAAGAGAGATCAACAGGGTCCCCATTAAGGATATGGACGACTATCGCTCGGCCACAGGCGGCTTCAAGGCCGGCAAAAATATACTCATGCTGATCGAGAGGGGCGGTGGAACATTTTACCTCTCCATAAGGATAGGGGAATAGGTGGCAAGGAGATTTATCGTAGCGCTTACCGGGGCCAGCGGTGCGGCTTACGGCCTAAGGCTCATAGGAGAGCTTCTGGCGCGCGGGCACGATGTCGATATGATCACCTCAATAACCGCCCGTCTGATAATCAAGGACGAAGCCGGCCTTGAGCTTGACTGTCCGGCTTCAGATGTTTCAGGTAGGGTAAAGGAGCATCTCGCCCAGGGCTTTGGGGATAAAGAGGCCGGCACTCTCAACTACTATCCTTCGGAGCTTATTACCGCGCCTTTGGCCAGCGGCTCCGCGCTAAGGAGAACGATGGTGATCTCGCCCTGCTCTATGGGAACTCTGGGAAGGATCGCTTCAGGTGTCTCCTTTAATCTTATAGACCGCAGTGCCGATTGCATCTTAAAGGAAAAAGGCGAACTCGTGCTGGTGCCGAGGGAGACCCCGCTAAACGCCATACATCTTGAGAATATGTTAAAGCTCTCTCGCGGAGGGGCGACTATCGTCCCCGCGATGCCCGCTTTTTACAATAAGCCCGCCAGCGTAGACGATATGGTGGATTTCATGGTCGGAAAGGTTCTCGACATTCTAGGCATTGAGAACACCCTCTATAAGAGGTGGGAAGGGGATAAGGCCAGGTAGATGCTCGACATCAAATATATAAGGGATAATCTCGATGAGGCCCAGAGACGCGCGAGATTAAGGGACGGGTCAATAGACCTTTCTCCTATCGCAAAGCTCGATAAGAAACGCAGAGACTTGCTCAGTGAGGTCGAGGCCTTAAAGCAGAAGCGAAACGAGGTCTCAAAGGAGATAGCGAGGCTAAAGAAAGACAATATTAACGCCGATGAGCTGGTGGCCGAGATGCAGGGTGTCTCTAAGGAGATAAAGGCTCTCGACGCCGAGACCTCCGGGTGCGAGGCCTCTCTAAATGAGCTTATGCTGGATGTCCCGAACCTGCTCCACGAGAGCGTACCGCAAGGCGCGGACGAATCAAAGAACCGCCTTGAGAGGACAGTCGGCGAAAAGCCCACCTTCGGTTTTGTCCCGAAGGAGCATCATGATATCGGCGAGGCTCTGGGTATTATTGATTTTGAACGGGCGGCAAAGCTCGCTGGCGCGAGGTTCTCGCTCCTTAAGGGCCATGGCGCACTGCTCGAGCGAGCGTTAATCAATTTTATGCTCGACATGCATACCCGGAGCCACAAATATACTGAGACACTGCCGCCCTTTATGGTGGGCAGGGATTGCTATATAGGCACGGGGCAGCTACCCAAGTTCGCCGACGACCTCTTTAAGATCGAGGGATGGGATCATTACCTTGTGCCGACGGCCGAGGTGCCCCTGACAAACATACACGCAGGCGAGATACTTAAACATAAAGAGCTGCCGATACTCTATACTGCCTATACGCCGTGCTTCAGGAAGGAGGCGGGCTCTTACGGCAAGGACGTCAAGGGGCTCATTCGCCAGCACCAGTTCAACAAGGTCGAGCTGGTGAGGTTCTCAACTCCCGAGGACTCTTATAGCGAGCTTGATATCCTCACAGCCGACGCCGAGAAGGTCTTGCAGGATTTGGAGCTTACCTACAGGGTGGTAACACTTTGTAGCGGCGATACGGGTTTTTCAGCGGCCAAGACATATGATATAGAGGTATGGCTGCCGGGCCAGGACGCCTATCGTGAGATCTCTTCATGCTCCAACTTCGAGGACTTTCAAGCGAGGCGCGCCAATATCCGCTACAGGCCTGATGGTGACGGCACCAAGCCCCGTTTTGTACATACTATAAACGGCTCCGGGCTGGCCGTTGGCAGAACGCTCGTCGCGATACTCGAAAATTATCAGGCCGAAGACGGTTCGGTTGTTGTGCCTGAGGCGCTTCGTACCTATATGGGCGGAGTGGAAAAGATAGAGTCTCTTTAGACCCGTTATAAATTTTATTTGGAGGGGTAGTCTAATTGGTAAGGCACCGGTCTTGAAAACCGGCGGGTTAATACCTTTGGGGGTTCGAGTCCCCCCCCCTCCGCCAAAGAATAACAACGGATACTCTAATATAGTTCGAACAGAAT
>CBDVCO010000077.1:0-8939 GCA_965372515.1 uncultured bacterium
GCGAAGAGGAACTTTACGCCCTTATCCCTTGCGTAGATAGAGAAGGCAAGCGCAAGCGGTATGATCATATTGATAAAGCCCGCGTAGTTGTTCTTGTTTCTAAAGGGGCCGAAAGGGTTCCCGCCTTTTGGATATTCGAATATCCAGAAGACCTTGCCGTTCCATGCCAAGTACTGAATAAGGCCGAAGAGGGCCAACAAAAAGCCCGCTACTATAATAACGACAATCATTCTATGTACCTGCCTGGGCGTACTGATATTTGCGACAACCAGGTAGAAGGCGCCCAGATAAGTAAGCCCTCTCAAAAACTCTGCCTTTGTCGCGTAAGGGTTAAGCGTTATGGTAGAAGATAGCCCCGAAAACCCTGCCACACTACCCACTGCTCCGTAGGTGTCATTATAAAATTGGCTTGTCTGTGGGGATATAATAGCAAGCAAAGCCCCACCAATAGGAATCATCTGGAAGATGACAAGGCCAAGAAAGAGCGCCACAAAGAGATTCAGGCCGGTCCTTGGAAAGATGAGCTCACCCTCGCTTATCATCTTTATTACCCATACGAAGAGCAACGTGAGTACCGTGAGTTCAATGGTTGTATAGGCCCAGAGAGGAACCGAGCCGAAGGCATACGGCGCGAGGATAATAAGGAGCATAAGCCCCGCCTCAATAATCACAGTGAATGGATTCACAGTCCGCCCTCCGCTTTAGTAGCGTTGCTTTCCACAAGACTTACTCCATCGAGCCAGACTTGTCCTTTTATAAGATTGTCGAACTTTTCACTCTTTAGCCTTCTAAGCCTTACGACACCGGCCCTGCAGCCTGCCGGCGCTTTAACCTCAACGTTTAATTCTCTCCAGGGATTGGAGCCCGTCAAAGCTTTCGTCCTGGCGCTGAACTTACAGTCGCCTCTCCCGTAAAACTCGATAAAGAAGCCGTTTGTGGTGGTTAGCCCCTCTGTCTTTATAAAAGCTGACAAAGTATATGTCTTACCCGGCTCAAGCGGGACTATCATAGAGACGTGATGAAAGTTGACGTTAGCGGTTCCGTCGAACTCTATACGCAGGGAACGCGCGCCTTGATAAGAGAGCTTGTCGTCTATACCCGCCTCTACCCCTTTGGCGGCGGCTATCGCCCAGCAGAGCCGGTTTTTGCATATATCATCTTCAAAGCCGCTATTTAAGATCAGGTTCCTTGACTCCGCCTCTGCTTTCCCCCCTCCGACATCCTTGCTCCAATACCTTCTTGCCTTTGGTATTTGATCGGCTGAGACCAGGTAGTTGATATACTTTACTCGAAGGCTCTCGTCTGTTTGAAAGCGCTCGGAGATGGCACTCCACAAAATATCCACCCCCCTGGCGTCATCTCTTGAGATAAGAAAATCCAGATACCCGGCCATCAATGAAAGCTCTTTAGGAATAGCCTCTTCGAGAATAAAAGGAACATCGTCGTTAGTGATCCGGTGCAGGATGCTAAAAGCCCTTTTTCTCTCTGTTGGAAAGTCCTTAATAATACGGCCGAGCTCTTGGACGGGCCTACCACCACCCTCTTTTAACATTAAATTGACCGCCATCCAGCGCGACTTCGCATAGGTCGGGTTCAGGTCGAGAGCGCGCTCGAGCGCGAGGCTAGCGGCTTTAAGATCACCCTTGCTCTCATAGGTCTTCGCCAGCCCAAGCCAGTACATGGCGCTAACGGGATTAAGGCTTATCGCTTTCAAATAGGAGGTAAGGGCCAGGTTTACATCCCTTGCGGAAAGATCGTAGTAATGGTGGAGTGCTCTGTGGTAATGGTGCGACGGGTTTCGCTTGTCATAGGAGAGAGCCCTGGAAAGCTCTGACATTGTGGGCGGCTCGGAGAGAGCCATACTGGCAAAGAGAGGCTTTACTATAAACCATCCGACAACCAGGGCAAGAGAGAGGGCCGTCAGTGTGGCCGCTAACCTGACACCGGTTGAGTTAAGTCTCACCATAGAAAATTTTTTAGTCTCTTAAGTGCTAGCGCCCTGTTCCTCTGCCTTGTCGCCATAGTAGTCGTGGTAGCTGTAATAATATTCGCTCTTCTTTATATCCACGGAGTTCATAACCATGCCCAGCATCTGAGCCTGAACCCCCCTGAGAAGTCCTACGGAATTCTTGAGATCATCTTTCGTGGTCTTACTACTCTTGACCACCATGACGGTACCGTCCATCTTATTGGCAAGGCTTAGGGTATCGGCGAAGACCACGATCGGGGCTGAATCAAATATGATGAAGTCATACTCTTGACTTAGCTCTTCTATCGCGTTAGCGAACTGAACCGAGTCGAGCAATTCCGGAGGATTGGGGGATATCGGCCCTGAAGTCATAACGAAGAGCCCGTCGACCAGCGTGGGCTTTATCGCTTCATCAAGGCTTACGTGGCCCGTAAGGTAATCTGTGATACCCGGAGTGTTTGAGACGGAAAAGGCCTTATGACAGGCGGGCCTTCTAAGATCGGCGTCTATTATCAGGGTCTTCGAACCGCTTTGCGCGAGCAATATCCCCAGGTTACAGGAAACAGTAGTCTTTCCCTCACTCGGGCTGCTCGACGTAACGAGGATGGTCTTTGGCGGTTTCCCGGGAGTGGAAAAGAGGAGCGAGGTCCTGAAAGTATGAAATGACTCGGAGATGGAAGAGCGCGGGAAGCTGTGGGAGACTATGCCGAGGTCTTCGGTGCCGGGCTGCAATTCGTTTCTCTTGTCCTTTTTGCCCTTCTTTGCGATGGTACTCTGAAGCGATGGGATAAGCCCCAGGGTGGGTAGCCCGAAGAGCCTTGATATCTCGTCCGGGTCCTTTACCGTATTGTCGAAATACTCAACGGAGAATGCGAAGCCTACTCCTATGAAGAGCCCGGCGATCATGCTTATGAGGATATTTACCGCCTTCTTGGGGCCAGCCGGACGAAGCGGGGTTACCGCCCTGTCGACTATCTGAATATTGCTCGTCTCGAGCCCCGCCGCAACGCCTGTTTCCTTCACCCTCTGGAGTAAACCGTTGTAAAGCTCATTATTGGTATCCACTTCGCGCTTCAAGATATTATACTGTATGGACTTCTCCTTTATCTTTAGCGCAAGCAACTTCTGCTTATCAAAAGAAGCCCTTAAGAGCTTCTCCCTTTTCTGGCTGACCTTATATACCACATTGGCCCTCTCCACCAGGCCCCGTGCCTCCTTGTCGATCCTATTCTCCAGCGCCTCCATCTCGGCCCTTAGGCGGACCATCATTGGATAGTCCTTTTTATATAGGAGTTTTGAGAGTTTGGAGTATTCGGCCTCAAGGCCTGAAAGCTCTTTCTTAAGAGCGTTTATAAGCACAAGGTCATCGCTGACAGCGGCCGGAATATTACGCGGCGAATGCCGGGAGACCTCTTTATAGAAGGATTCTTTCTTTATCCTGTCCGCTTCGGCCAGGGCAAGCGCCTCATTCAGGTTCTCTAACCTCTTCAGTACCAGGTTCTCGTCCTTCTCAAGGGAGAATATCCCGTTGCGTCGAGCAAAAACATTTAGCTCCTCTTCGGAGCGCTCAACCTTTGCCTGAAAATCGCTCAACTGACCGGAAAGCCAGTCGCGGGCGGCCTCGGTGGCCTTGAATTTATACTCCAGGTTGAAGTCGATATAGGAACGAGCGACCTGATTCGCCACGTCGGCGGATAGCTCAGGATAGTTGGACTTGAAGGTTATACTGGCAAGGCGCGATTTTCTTATGAGATTGACCTCCAGGAGCTCCAGAAAATCGTCTATAAGTTCATCCATCGCCGCCCCGTCTATGGGGGATATCGCCGCCTGTGCATTTCGAACCAGCCCCTTTTCCTGAAACTGGGCATGCTTCCATAGCGAAAGTTCCTCTATAACGCTGCGCGCGACCACCCTGCTTTGAATGATCATCTGCTGGGTCTTGTAGTAGTCGGACCCCCCTGTATCCAGCGGCAGGACATCCTCGAACTTAAGTACCCTGGCCGCCTCTTTCTCAATCTGTATGGTAGTGGAGGCCTTATAGGATGGCTTTATCGAAAATGATCCGATAGCAACGGTCGTCACAATAACCACAAAGACGGAGATCACCTTCCACCTGTGCTTGCCAATTACCCTCAAGTATTCCCTCAGATGGATATCTTCTTCCATCACGCCGGTACCTGCAGAGGGATAAGCGCCTTTAAAACCGTTTATTTTTTCATCTTCAGCCAATATTCACCTTCGTCTCTTTATGATCAATAGAGGGCCCTATCCGACCTTATGCCAACGCTGCTTCTGTCTCCAACTCCTACGGAGAAGAAGAGGGCCCTTAAAACACTCCTTATGCGGCTCTTTGGAACAAATATTATATCGCCCTCCATCACCTCTATATCAGCGGCCTTACCGTCGGTGACCTTGTTATAGTTCAGGGTCTTGATCGTGACGTTACCCGCCTCATCGAGCCGCTTTATCTGAACCCTGGAGCCTTTTGACACGCTGGAGAGCCCTCCGGCGAATGCTATGGCCTGCAGAACGTTCATCCGGGGCCTGACGTCCAGGCCCCCGGGCCTGGCCACCTCGCCCGTAACATAGAGCTTCCCAAGCCCTTTAACAAATACCACGTCGTCCCTCATGATGGGGATACTCCCGAGCCTCCCCCTGGTTATACCTTCGTAGTCAAAGGTATAGGTCTTCTTAACGCCGTCCTCCAGAGTCCGTGTAATCCGGACCTCCTTAATTCCGGATTCCTCGCCCGGGAAGGCCCCGCCCATCGCTATTGCCTGCTGTAGCGTAATGCCGGGCCTGTAGGGGAATATGCCCTCCTTATTCTCAACCCTTCCTAGAACGTAGAAGAAACCGCTCTCCCTTACAAAGATACTGACCTGCGGGTCGTGGAGGTATTTCTCCTCCAAAAGCCCTTCTAGTTTCTCCTCCAGTTCCCTCTCCGTAAGTCCCTCTACCTTGACGGAGCCTAAGAGAGGCAAAGCGACATTACCGTTGGAACGGACCCTTATAGTCCTTGTCAGTTCCTCGACCTCAAATACGTCAATCTCAAGGAGGTCTCCGGGGCTTACACGATATTTTTGCTCATGGATATCTTCGGGGATCAGATCCTCGGGCAAGGCTACCGCCGAAACGGGATAAGCGTTTAAGAATAAGAACGTAATAAGGAAGAAGAGAGCGCTTAAGAACCATTTGATATTCATCATTGCTCACCGTAGATTTGTTAACATAGAAGAAAGGAAATAAAAAAACCGGCGCAAACTCGACATCTCTCATGTCAAGAACTGAGCCGGTTCAGAAAATATAATTTATGAAAGGGTAAATATCAAGGGGCGCTTGCAACCCAGCCGCCGCCGCTGTCCGTATTGCTCGATATGATAGCCACAGCGCCTGCTACACCGATCGTCGCTCCTAACATAAGGAGGTCATGACTTTTGCGGCCCCTTCTTCTCGCGGATCTAGCCGTAGCGTTGCCTCCGGCCTGTGCAACCATAACCGACTTTCCTTCGGGCAGTACCGTGGTCGTGCCGTCAATAGTGCTTACCACCAGAGAGCCCTTTGAACTCGTTACGAGGGTTGTACCATCCTCCCTTAACTCTACGAATCCGGCCTTTTCTCCCCCATCATATGTAGTGGCGTCTGAAGTACTGGCAAGGCTGGAGGCAGGGGTGATACTTATCCCCTCGGAGGGGATGGCAATTGAAAGGATATCATTCGACGGAACCGTAAACCTTAAGGCCCCTTTCTTTAAAGAGATGATATTCCTATCACCAAACCTCTCTATACTGGCCTCGCTCCCGCTTATAAGCTCCACGAGCCCGTCGGGATTAAGCGAAATAATTGCGACGCCCTCTTCGGCCTGAATAAGGCTATCAGTGAATATCGGCATTGGGTAGGAATCCATCTTAAGGCGCTCTCCCGAACTGGTGAGAACAAAGACATCTCCACTGGCGTCGGCCATTACCTCACCGACATATACGGGAGAAGGCTCTCTGGCTCCTGCATCCCCTGCAACAAGAGAAAGAGAGCATAAAGCCAGAGCAAAAGAAAATATCATAAAGAGAGCTAGAGAGCGAAGACCGGCCTTATAGAACATATATATTCCTCCCTCTTATGCGCGCCTTAAATCCCGACGCATGACGTTAATATACAAGATATGCTGTAAAGCGCTGTAAAATAAGGAATTATCTACGAATATACCGATTACTTTCAATACTACACAGTCCGAGACATTCTACAACCCGCAAATCCCTTTGTCAAGCATAAGATTTAGATAGGATAATATAAAAAGCCTAAGAAATACCGGCCTGAACGTGTCTCTTCTTGATCTCGCGTGCAAGGGCCTCGATCGAGCCGATATCACTGGTCTTGGGCTCACCCTTGACCAGAAGCTCGTCAAGGAACTCGATCTTTAATCCATTCATAACCTCCTTGATCTGATCGACCATCCTGGAGCCCCATCCGAAAGAGCCCATAATAGCCGCGAATTTGAGCTTTGGCCTGAGCGCGTTCGTAAGAAAAGCTGCGCTTATGGCCTTGGGGTGCGCGCCGGCAAGAAAGCTTGGAGAGGCGATTACTATTGTAGCCGCGTCGACCAGAGCAGCGCAAAATATACCCGCATCAAAGACCGTGAGGTCAAACCTCTCCACCTCGATCCCCTCTTCCACCAACGCCTCGGTCAGATGATCCACCATCCGCTCGGTAGAGCCGTGCATGGAGACGTAGGGAACCACGACCTTATTGGCATGGTCGTCTGAGACCCAGCCCCTGTGTGTATCCATGACGAACTCTACATCGCAGTGCACAGGGCCGTGGCTAGGGGCTATTATATCTATCTCAAATTCCGAAAGCGTGTCCATGTGCTTCCTGATGATAGTCCTAAACGGCATCATGACCTCTGCGTAATACCTTTTTATGGCCTCGTATACATGCTCCTCCCTGTTCGAGTAAAGCTCGGCCGATGCCAGATGGGAGCCGAAGAGATCGCAACTAAAGAGTATGCGGTCCTCTCTTAAATATGTAGCCATGGTCTCAGGCCAGTGCACCCACGGGATAGAGATAAACTCAAGCGTCTTACCCCCGAGTTCCAACTTATCCCTATCTCCTACAGTGATAAACCTCTCGGGCTCTATCGGCAGGTGATCCATAAGGAGCGCCTTACACTTCTCATTGGCCACCACTTTAGCCTCCTTATACCTCCTTAAGACTGTCGGAATAGCCCCTGAGTGATCCTGCTCGGCATGGTTCGCCACCACATAGTCAATCCTTTCCACCCCGTCGAGATGGCTCATCAGGGTTGCCGCCATAGGCGGGTCCACGGTATCAATGAGCGCCGTCTTCTCCGTACCCCTGACCAGATAGGCGTTATAGCTGGTCCCGTCCGGCAAAGGCACAAGGGCGTCGAAGAGGCGCCTTGAGAAATCGACGGCGCCAACCCAGTAGACACCGTCCCTTATCTTCTTTGATTTCAACATGATATCCCCCATTAGAGGCCCTGGGGCCATACGGGAAAGAGCTACCCATACCTCCCGATATTAATTGACCGTGGGCCTGCTGGAACAGCTATTTACAAAGATTTGATTGATGGTATTATAATAATTATACAATACAAATCGGATATTGTCTCTCTCATATGGGAAAAATAAGGAGGTCCGGGATGGTTCAGGTAATCGATGTCGGGGAAAGGTACTCATGTCCGATCTGCGGAAATGAGGTCGAAGTAACTAAAGCCGGCGGAGGGGAACTGGTCTGCTGCGGTCAGCCGATGGAACTGATGGAGTAGAGCACAAAGTGTCGCGTCAAGCGTATATTGTCATACTCAGCGAGCCGAGAAATGGTTAGCTGCAAGGCGCATGAGCGCAGGACTGGCAATAGCTAATTCAAGCGAAAGCAACACAGCAGATGACCGTTTACCGGCTCGCCCGAAGGGAGTCCCGCAAATCATCCAATACTGCGTTACAAACACTTGAAATATACGCGATATTACTGCGTGTCTGTGCCTTGTCTTGGAAAATTTTCGGGACTCTGAGACTGATAATATACGCTTGACTCGACACTATATCTTAAGCGTCTCTCTAAAATAGTCGATCGTCTTCTTTAGCCCGTCTTCGAGACCTATTGTGGGCTCCCATGAGAGCTTCTCTCTGGCGAGCGTGATGTCCGGCTGTCTCTGGACCGGGTCGTCGGGCGGAAGAGGCTCGCGAACGATCTTAGACGAACTTCCGACAAGCTCCTTTATCTTCTCGGCAAGCTCAAGCACGGTAAACTCTGCGGGGTTGCCAAGATTTACGGGTCCGGTGAAATCTTCAACTTCCATAAACCTCACGAAGGCCTCTATCATATCGTCAACATAACAAAACGACCTGGTCTGCGTTCCATCGCCGTAGATGGTGATATCATCACCTTTGAGCGCCTGAACGATAAAGTTGCTCACAACCCTGCCGTCATCTTCAAGCATCCTCGGACCATAGGTATTAAATATCCTTGCCATCCTGATTTCAACTCCGTTTTGTCTGTGATAGGCGAACATCAACGCCTCGGCGCACCTCTTGCCCTCATCGTAGCAGGCGCGGAGCCCTATAGGATTGACATTACCCCAGTAGTCCTCTGTCTGGGGGTGTATCTTCGGGTCGCCGTAGACCTCTGAGGTGGAGGCCTGAAAGACCCTCGCGCCCACGCGCTTGGCGAGCCCAAGCATATTGAGCGTACCCATGACATTGGTCTTTACGGTCTTTACCGGATTGTACTGGTAGTGGACGGGGCTCGCCGGGCAGGCCAGATTATAGATAAGATCGACCTCGAGGAGGATCGGCTCCGTGACATCGTGGCGAATCAGTTCAAAAGAGGGGTTCTCCAGAAGGTGGGCAATATTGACCCTTCGACCGGTAAAGAAATTATCGAGACATATAACCTCGTGGCCATCCTTCAAGAGCCTGTCTGAGAGGTGTGAGCCAAGAAAACCTGCGCCGCC
>CBDVCO010000078.1:0-8805 GCA_965372515.1 uncultured bacterium
GCCGTTACCTGGATAATAGTCTTTGGTATCTACGGTATCTACACATACTGGGAAAAGACCGCGCAGATGGAGAAATACGCGCTTAGTATGGCGAGCGCTATTTCGACCCAGATAATGGCCGATAGAGAAATTTACGCCACGGCCGTTGTGGAGAGGGCCAGCAAAGCAGGGCTCCAGGTGAGGGGGTCGTATCTGGATTCAGGCGACGCTATCCCCGAGCACATAACCTATGTCGGGGAGCCTGGAGATAGTCCGGGCTCAACCGATCTATTCTCTATAGCCCTTATAAGCAAAAAACCGATCAACGAGGCCAATATGGCCAGGGATACCTTTCAGTTCGAGGCCCTGAATGTCTTCACAAGCGGCGCAGATACGAAGTATTACCGCTTTGAGGACTATAATGACCAGTTTTCCATACGCTACATAGTGCCCGATTTCGCTACCTCCACATCCTGCGTTAACTGCCATAACAGGTATAACAGGCATCCGGAAGCCGTCGAAAAGGACTATAAGCTGGGGAGCATACTGGGCGCCCTGGAGGTGGTGGTGCCGCTTGGAGATGTCCAGACCACAGTGGCTATGGAGCTTAAGAGGTCTTTGGTCTATGGGCTCGCTGTAATATTGATAATGGGCGTCCTGGGCTTCGGGGTACTCAGTTACTCGATCAGCACCCCTGTGCAGAATTTGATCGAAGCGGTCAGGGCATTTTCAAAAGGGGACTTGACAAGGGAGGTGTCGACAGAGGGTTCGGGTGAATTAAGGATTCTCGCTAAAGAGAGCAGCGAGGCTATAAGCAGTATCGAAGAGATAATCAAATCGATCCGTTCAAAATCAGAAGAATCCATTGAGATTAGCGAAGCCGTTACCGAGATGTGCAGGGACTTTGTGGAGAGCGCCTATAAGCAGGGTACGGCACTTCATACGGTAACCAGCGGCATGGAGAATATAAACGTATCGACCTCAGATCTGGGCAAGGGCACGGGCGCGCTTACGTCGGCGGCCGAAAGGGGTATTATTACGGCTAACGAACTGGGTGCCGGCATCTCCGAGGTTGTGGGCAATATAGACATAATTACAAGTGATTTAAATGATACCTCGCAGAGAAGTGAGGATCTGATCGCTTCCTCGGATGAGATAGGCGAGGGGATAGAGGGTCTTACAATTTCATCATCTTCTCTTAGCACCCAGTTTCAAGAGGCGGAGAGCGTGTTTGATGAGGTGGAAGGTAAGCTCAGCGAGAGTGCCGAGCTTTCAGCCGATCTCATAGAGGGGGTAAAAGACTCGGCGGCCGCCGTTGAAAAGACAAGAGAGGGAATCTCCAGGACCAGGGAGATGTCCAGCGAGGCTTCAAAGGTGATCACCGGTCTCACAGAGCGAGTAATGGAGATTGGCAGGATACTGGACATTATCAGGACTGTAAGCGAGGAGACGAACCTGCTCGCGTTAAACGCCGCTATCATTGCCACTAGATCCGGGCGCTATGGTAAGAGTTTCTCGGTCGTCGCCGGCGAGATAACGGAGCTTGCCGAGAGGACCTCAAACTCGACAAAGGAGGTTACCAAAATAATCGACCTTGTGCAGGCCGAGAGCCGCAAGGCCGCCAGCTCGATGGAGAAGGAGCTTATAAGTGTCGATGAGAACACGGCGGCCTCAGCTGAGGCACAAGCGGCGCTAGCGAAGCTTGCCCAGAGCGCCCAGAGCGGTAAAGAGAAGATCGACGATATTTCGACCCTTGCCTCTAAGGTCAACAAGGAGACCCGTTCGGTCTCTACGGCCCTTATTAAGCTCGACGAGTCCGCAATCGGGATACACGCGCGCTTTAAGGAACAGGCAAGGGAATACGGTCTTATGAATGAGGTGGTTTCAAGGACCAGGGAACTCTCAACAAGGCTCAAGGAGAGTGCCAAGGTCCAGGTGAACACCAATCAGGATATCATCCTGACGGTGGAGGACCTCAATAGAATGGTTGCCCACATAAATGAGGCGGTTCATTCACAGAGTCTGGTTTTGACAAGGATACTCTTAAATGTGGAGGCGGCCAGGGGCTTATCAACAAAGAATATCGACAAGGCAAAGGATACTGAAGAAGCCCTGGAGCGGCTCGCGCTGACAAACAGGCTTTTACAAGAGAATATAGGCAGGTTCAGGCTTAAAAGTTGACGGTTTTGCCCTCTAAAGGCTCTTTTTTATTGAAAGGCGCACTTGAATTGAATATAATTTGCAATTGTGGAGTTTAAGTGTCGAGTCAAGCATATATTATCGATTTCAGAGTTTTGCAAATCGCTCAAGGCAAGACGCAGGCACGCAGTAATATTGTGTATATTTCAAGTGTACTGCAACGCAGCATTGGGCGATTTTCATAACTCCCTTCGGGCTCGCGAAGAACGGTCATCTGCTGTGTTGCTTTCGCTTACCAGGCGAGCCTGTGAATTAACTATGGCTAGTGCTTCGCTCATGCGCCTTGCAGCTAACCGCTTCTTGGCTCGCTGAATATGATAATATATGCTTGACGCGACACTATTTGGCCCTATATTTATATTAATGGTCGCCTAAAGTTTGTATTGCGAGAGTGGCGGAATTGGCAGACGCGCCAGATTTAGGTTCTGGTGGGCAACCATGGGGGTTCGACTCCCCCCTCTCGCACCAAAGGTCGGATGAAATGAAAAAGAGCGCGGCGCGCTCTAAAAAAATTCAAGGAAAAGGAATAAGTTAAATCATGGCTAATCTAAAGGTAAAGGTTGAGAATCTTGATCCGATCAAGAAGCGGGTGACCGTAGAGGTCCCCAATGAAGAGTTTAAAAAGAAGATGGATGTGGCCTATGACAAGCTCGCCAAGACCACGAGCATTGCCGGTTTCAGGCAGGGTAAAGTGCCGCGCGAAGTCATGATGCAAAAGTTCGAGGGGCGTATACTTTCGGAGGCGGGCTCTGCCCTGATAGATGAGACATTTCGCGAGGCCCTGAAGCAGGAGAAACTTATGCCGCTGGCCCGTCCGGATTTCGAGGTAAAGAGGATCGAGGAGGGCGCTCCGTTTATCTATACCGGGAGCTTTGAGGTACTCCCTGAGATCGACATTAAAGGCTACAAGGGTATGGAGATAGAAAGAAAATCTACAGAGGTTACCCCCGAGGAGATAGATGAGAACCTCATGAAGATCTGTGATGCGCACGCCGAATTTAAGCCGTCCGATAAAGAGGCCGAAGAGGGCGATATGGCCATGATAGATTTCGAGGGTTTTATCGGCGGCAAGGCCATAAAAGACGGTGTTGGTAAGGACTATGCGGTAGTGGTGGGAGATAATCTGTTGCCGGGTTTTGACGAGGTTCTCCTTGGCGCTAAGGCCGGTGATGAGTTCGACGTTAAGACCAAGTTCCCGGATAAATACCATGTAGAGGACCTCAAGGGAAAGGACGCCGAGTTTAAGGTACAGCTAAAAGGTGTCAGGGTAAGGGTTGTGCCCCCGCTCGACAATGAGCTTGCAAAGCTCTTCGGGACCAAGACCGTCGCCGAACTCCGGGATAAGATAACAGAAGAGGCAAAGACGCAAAAGGAGTTTAATGAAAAGGAACGCATCAGGGGAGAAGCCGTAGACAGGCTTATAAGTGAAAATTCGTTCGAGATACCCCCGTCCATGAAGAAGAGGTATTACGAAGGGGTGTTGAAGACCGTTGAGAATATGAGCAAGGAAGAACAAGGCGGATTCAAGACCCCGGAGAGGACCCCGGACTTAAACGCCAGATATCAGCAGATCGCGGAGCTTCACGCAAAGAGGGATCTGATAGTCGAAGCGATAGCCTCCAAGGAAAATCTGGAGGCTACCGATGAAGAGGTAGAAGCGGCTGTAGAAAAGATCGCCAAGCAGGCCGGTGAAGAGACGGACAGGATGATGGCCAAGATCCAACGCGAAGGTTCGATCGATTCGATCAAGACGGGTATAAGGCATGAGAAGGTCTTTGATATCCTGATAGGCGAAGAGAAGGCCAAGGCGTCTGGATAGATTCTTATAAGGATTAAAGAGAAGAGGAGGATGATAGATGACTTTAGTACCTATGGTGGTTGAACAGACCGGCCGCGGCGAGAGGGCCTATGATATCTACTCAAGGCTCCTTAAGGACAGGATAATCTTTCTTGGAAGCCAGATAGACGATAATATCTCGAACCTGATCATAGCGCAGATTTTGTTTCTTGAGTCAGAAGACCCGGACAAAGAGATACATATCTATATCAACTCCCCCGGAGGCATAGTGAGCGCGGGACTTGCCATATACGACACGATGCAGTATGTCCGCCCGGAGATATCGACCATCTGTGTGGGCCAGGCCGCTAGCATGGGCGCGTTGCTGCTCGCGGGCGGCGCCAAGGGCAAGAGATTCGCTCTTCCCAATTCGCGCATTTTGATCCATCAGCCGCTGGGCGGAGCGCAGGGGCAGGCTACCGACATAGACATCCAGGCCAAAGAGATACTTAGGCTTCGCGAAGAGCTGAATCAGATACTCGTTAAACATACCGGCCAGACGCTGGAGAAGCTCTATGCCGACACGGATCGCGACTTTTTTATGACTAGCGAAGAGGCAAAAGATTATGGTATAATTGATAAGATCATTGAGAAAAGGCCCGCGATAGCCACAGAGGGGCAAGAGTAGGCCTGGCGCGGGCATGAGGTTTGATAAGGCAGGTAAGGGTTTGATTTTATTTGGAATTCTGTCTGCAAAATGATTTAAGCGGAGAGCTATTATGGTTGTAAAAGGCAAGGGCAGTGGATATCTGACATGCTCTTTTTGCTCTAAGGGGCAAGACGAGGTACGTAAACTCGTCGCAGGCCCAATGGTATATATCTGCGATGAGTGCATAGAGCTCTGTAATGATATCATCGCCGAGGAATACGAAAAGGAAGAGGTTAAGAAGCAAAAGTTCGATCTTCCAAAGCCCGTTGAGATAAAGAAGATACTCGAAGATCACGTTATAGGCCAGGAGCGCGCCAAGAGGGTGCTCTCCGTAGCGGTCTATAACCACTATAAGAGGATCGGGAGCAAGGCCTCGCTCGACAGTGTCGAGCTTCAAAAGAGTAATATACTTCTCCTTGGCCCCACAGGCTCGGGAAAAACGCTTCTTGCCCAGACGCTCGCGAGGATCTTGAACGTGCCCTTCACGCTCGCCGACGCCACGACCCTTACAGAGGCCGGCTACGTTGGCGAGGATGTGGAGAATATAATATTGAGCCTCCTTCAAAACGCCGATTATGATGTAGAGAGGTGCCAGAAGGGCATAGTCTACATAGATGAGATCGATAAGATCTCCAGAAAGACCGATAGTCCTTCGATCACAAGGGACGTCTCCGGTGAGGGGGTTCAGCAGGCGCTCTTGAAGATCATAGAGGGAACAATCGCAAACGTGCCTCCCAAGGGCGGACGTAAGCACCCCCAGCAGGAGTTCCTGCAGGTGGATACCACCAACATACTCTTTATAGTCGGCGGCGCCTTCAACGGGCTTGAGGATATAGTCTCGCAGAGGCTCGGTAAGAAGACGCTCGGCTTTAGCGCCGATATAAGGAAGAAACAGAAGGTAAACCAAAATAAGCTCCTCATGAAGGTCGGCCCGCAGGACCTGTTGAAATACGGCCTTATCCCCGAGTTCGTCGGACGCCTTCCCGTGATTGCCACGCTCGAAGAGCTCGACGAGAAGAGCCTTATAAGGATACTTACAGAGCCCAAGAACGCATTGATCAAGCAGTACCAGAAACTCTTCGAGTTCGAGAACGTCAAGCTCAAGTTCACCGACGGCGCTCTCGTGGCCGTGGCCAAAGAGGCTATGAAGAGAAAGACCGGTGCAAGGGGTCTTAGGGCTATCCTTGAAAACGCGATGTTGGAGACGATGTTTGAGCTTCCCTCTCAGTCCAATGTAAAGGAATGTATTATGAACGAGGACGTGATAAGGGATAAGGGCAAGCCGATAATCGTTTATGAGAACGAGGCAGAGACGGCCTAAAGGCTTATGCCCTAAGTTTTGAGTATCGCGTTTTATCCGTAAATATTTTCCAATATATCGGTTCGGGTCTATCTGCTTTGTCTGACATAGGTTTGGGCATAGACGGAGCATGGCGCGCGAGAAGACTAGCGAGCTTTAGTGTGAAGCCGGATTTAAGAAAAGAGGGTCAATATAAATGGCTGTAAAGAGTACAAATTGCGTGGTGCCTTTAATACCGCTTAGAGACATTATCATATTTCCCCATATGGTGGTTCCGCTCTTTGTGGGCAGGGATAAGTCCATCAAGGCCCTTGAGTTCGCAATGGGCAATGATAAGAGCATACTTCTCTCAGCCCAGAAGAAGGCCAAGATAGACGACCCCTCAACAGAGGATATCTTCACCATGGGTACGCTCGGGACGATACTTCAGCTTCTAAGGCTCCCGGACGGGACGGTAAAGGTTCTGGTGGAAGGCAAACGCAGGGCGAGAATTAAAGAGTATGTATCGACCGATGAATCTTTTATGGTCATGGTCGAGGAGGTCGAAGACCTCTATGACGACTCTGTGGAGACCGAGGCGCTAGTGAGGAGCGCCGTTAAGAGTTTTGAGACCTATGTAAAGCTCAATAAGAGGGTCCCCCCGGAGATGATCATGAGTGTCTCCTCCATTGACGACCCGGGAAGGCTGGCCGATACCATAGCAACGCACCTTACTGTAAAGATAGAGGATAAGCAGGCGCTCCTGGGTGAGGTCGACCCGGTAAAGCGTCTTGAACGCCTCTACGCCCTCTTGGATGGTGAGATAGAGATCCTGGAGGTTGAGCAGAAGATACGCCGCAGGGTCAAAAAACAGATGGAGAAGACACAGAAGGAATACTACTTAAACGAGCAGATGAAGGCCATCCAGAAGGAGCTTGGCGATAAGGACGAGTTTAAGAGCGAGGTCAACGAGTTTGAAGAGAAGCTAAAAGAGAAGAAGTTGAGCAAGGAGGCCGCAAAGAAGGTCAAAAATGAGTTAAAAAAACTTAAGATGATGAGCCCCATGAGCGCCGAGGCCACTGTTGCGAGAAATTATATCGAGTGGATGGTGAGCCTGCCCTGGGATGCGGTCACGGAAGATACCGCGGATATAGACGAGGCCGAAGCCATACTCGAAGAGGACCATTACGGGCTTAAGAAGGTTAAGGAACGCATCGTTGAGTATCTTTCGGTCGGGAGGCTTGTCGACGAGATGAAGGGCCCTATTCTCTGCCTTGTAGGCCCCCCGGGGGTAGGAAAGACATCGCTTGCCAAGAGTGTCGCCAGGGCAACGAACAGAAAGTTCGTAAGGCTCTCGCTTGGCGGCGTTAAGGACGAGGCCGAGATTAGAGGGCACAGAAGGACCTACATAGGGAGCATGCCCGGGAAGATGATACAATCGCTTAAAAAGGCCGGCTCCAATAACCCGGTCTTTCTCCTGGACGAGGTGGATAAGATGAGCAGCGACTTCAGGGGCGACCCCGCGAGCGCGCTCCTCGAAGTACTCGACCCCGAACAGAACCACACATTCAACGACCACTATCTTGACTGCGACTACGACCTGTCGAAGATCATGTTCATTACGACGGCCAACAGCGTCCAGGGAATTCCCTATCCGCTGCTCGACAGGATGGAAATAATTAGAATTCCAGGGTATACGGAGCTTGAAAAGCACCATATAGCCAGAGAGTTCCTGCTCCCGAAGCAGCTTAAAGGGCACGGTCTTACAGAGGCGAATATCGAGATTGGAAAGAGTGCGATATTAAAGATCATAAGACGCTATACAAAAGAGGCCGGGGTAAGGAACCTTGAAAGGAAGCTTGCCGCCATATTAAGGAAGGTCGCAAAAGAGGTTGTAAAGAAGGGTACGGATGTGCGTGCGAAGATTACTCCGGCGAATATGAGTAAATACCTGGGTATACCGCCCTATAGGTACGGTAAGATCGAGGAGGCGGACGAGGTGGGGAGCGCTACGGGGCTCGCGTGGACCGAAGCGGGCGGCGAACTTCTTACCATCGAGGTGGCGATAGTAGAGGGTAAGGGTAAGCTTATCATCACAGGAAAGCTTGGCGACGTTATGCAGGAATCGGCCCAGGCGGCCATGACCTATATAAGGAGCAGGGCCAGAGAGATGGGCCTGGAGAAGGATTTTTACCAGAAGCTCGATCTTCATATCCATGTCCCCGAGGGTGCTATTCCCAAGGACGGGCCAAGTGCCGGGATCACTATGGCCACGGCCATTGCTTCCGCGCTTTTGAAACTGCCGGTACGTAAGAATGTCGCCATGACAGGGGAGATTACGCTACGCGGCAAGGTGCTTCCCATAGGGGGTCTTAAGGAGAAGGCGCTTGCCGCTCACAGGGGAGGCATTCCTACCATACTTATTCCAAAAGAGAATGAAAAAGATATAAAGGATGTGCCGTCGCAGGTACTGAAGAAGGTAGAATTTATTGTGGTAGAGCATATGGACGAAGTACTCACAAAGGCCCTGAACGTCAAGGGACCGGAAGATATCTTTAAGGTGGTCGACCGGGATTTCGATAAGGATATCACCGTTAAAGAAGATCGGAAAAGTAACGAACTCAGGCATTGAGTCCCTTTGATTTGTTGTTGCCCTTGTGGTTTTTTACTCCGCAAAAAAATAGAACATACCTCAGCCTTTTTTTTAAGAGGAAAAACCTTGACAAGCTAATGGAAAGTTGCTAAAGATTGATTGGCAGGTAGTTTGCGGACCTTGTGTTTTCTCCACGCTTCAAGCCTTTCAGTATAAAAGGGGTGGAGTTGTTATCGAGTAGAGAGTGGAGAGTAAGAAGTAGAGAGTGG
>CBDVCO010000079.1:0-8786 GCA_965372515.1 uncultured bacterium
GTATCCCCGGTAACCCTTACGACCTTTTTGACCTTCTTTACCTTCTGGAGCGCGCGCATCACGTCTTTCAGGTGTTTGGTATTGGAGACCTCCACCTCGAAGGTATTTACCGCGTTATCATCTACCGTGGTCCTTATATCGGCATTGGTAATGTTCGAGTCGGCGTTCAGTATGGCGTCGCTCATCTTCGCGAGGAGCCCCTTCTCGTTCTTGCAGGTCACTTGTATCTTTACGGGCATGGTCGCGGTAAAGCCCTTGTCCCACTCGACGTCCACCTGCCTATCGCGGTCGATATTAAGGAGGACCGGACAGTGCGACGAATGTACGGTAACGCCCTGGCCCTGCGAGACGAAGCCGACGATGTCGTCTCCCGGCAGTGGGTTACAGCACTTGGCGAACTTTACCATAATATCCTCCACGCCCCTTATGATCACCCCGCCGGTTTCGGGCCTGGCCCTGGACTTGGACTTGAACCTGCTTAGCACCTTGCTGAGCCTTGACATCTTCATATCTCTCTCTGCCCGGAGTTCCGCTATGGGCACGAGCTTTGAGAGGAGCTGGAAGATAGATATCTTCCCGAAGCCCACATTCATCTGGAGCGATTCCACATCCTTAAGCTGGAAATCCTCTCTGGCGACCTTAAGGAGTTCGCCCGAGTTTTCGAGTTCATCATAGTCGAGGCTGTACTTCCTTAATTCCTTTTCGAGTATCTCTTTACCCAGTCTCATGCTCTTCTCGCGATCTTCGGTCCTTATCCACTGCTTTATCCTTGTTCTCGCCTTACTAGTCACGGCGAAGTCGAGCCAGTCCTTGCTCGGCGTCTGGAAACTGCTCGTGATAATTTCAATTACGTTACCGTTACGAAGACGCTGCTTTAAGGGGACGATCTTTCCGTTCACCTTTGCCCCGGCGCACCGGTGTCCCACGTCTGTGTGGATAGCGTAGGCAAAGTCCACCGGGGTTGAGCCGATGGGAAGCTCCTTCACGCTGCCCTGCGGGGTGAAGACAAAGACGTCCTCGGGAAAGAGATCGACCTTGACGGTCTCCATGAACTCGTCCGAGTCCTTAAGGTCGTTTTGCCACTCCAGCAGTTGTCTGAGCCACGCAAAGGACTTATAGTCCTTACCTTCGAGAAGGCCGTCCTCCTTGTACTTCCAGTGGGCGGCAATGCCGTACTCGGCGGTCCTGTTCATCTCCTCGGTCCTGATCTGGATCTCCATCCTCTCGTTTTCCGGGCCTATGACCGTAGTGTGGAGCGACTGGTAGAGATTGGGTTTGGGCATGCCTATATAGTCCTTGAACCTGCCCGGCACGGGCTTCCATGTCGAATGGATCACGCCGAGCACTATGTAGCAGTCCCTGACGGATTCCACTATTACCCTGAAGCCCACCACGTCGTGTATGTCGACGAGGTCGAGATCCTGACCGCTCATCTTCTTGTATATGCTGTATATGTGCTTGGGCCTGCCGAGCACCCTGCACTCGATCTCGTGCTCTTTGAAGGTCTTTTCGATCTCTTCCTTGATATTTTGTATATGGGTCTCACGCTCCCTGCCGCTTCTCTGGACCTGCTCTTTCAAGTACTTGTAATTATCGGGCTCCAGGTACTTAAAGGCCAGGTCTTCGAGTTCGGCCTTCATCCAGTTGATACCTATCCTGTTGGCAATAGGGGCGTATATCTCCTTGGTCTCCCTGGCGATCTTTATCTGCTTGTCCCTGGGAAGCGCGTCGAGCGTGCGCATATTGTGCAGGCGGTCGGCCAGTTTTATTATCACTATCCTGATGTCCCTGGCCATAGCCAGGAGCATCTTCCTGAAGTTTTCGGCCTCGTGGTCCTCTTTCTTTTCAAAGGTGATCCTGCTTATCTTCGTAAGCCCCTCGACGAGCGCGGCGATCTCTTCTCCGAAGACCTCCTCTATCTTCTCGATCGTCGTGTGGGTATCCTCCACCGTATCGTGCAGCAGCCCCGTTGCCACGCACGAGGCGTCCATCTTGAGCGAGGTCAGGATCTCCGCCACCTCTATGGGGTGGGAGAGATAGGGCTCTCCTGAGAGGCGGTGCTGTCCCTTGTGGACCATGCCGGAAAAGACGTAGGCCTTCCTTATTATATCGAGGTCTGCCTTGGGATTGTATGAGGCGACCTTCTCAAGTATGTCTTCGAGCCTTACCATTATCTTAATTTAACTCAAAAAGCATCGGTTTTCAATAAAGATTTCAAGCATTTTCTTGCGTTCGAAGGCGTTTATTTGGTAATATTATATATTTGAGAACCTTTTAACGCCCATGATTTTAAGGGCTTCTAGAGCGGGATCAGAGCTTATAGAGATGAAACTTTTATACAAAAAATATATCAAAATATTCCTCTTATTCATTCTGGGTGTTTTTGTACTGGCGCTCCTAATGGCCGGAGGCGGCTACTACTACCTCACGAGAGGGCTTCCGAATCTTGATATCCTGGAGGACTACACCCCGAACCTGACGACCAGGGTCTTTGCCGACGACGGACAGATGATCGCCGAGTTCTTTATCGAGAGGCGCATCGTCGTACCCTTAAAGAGGATGCCCGAGCACCTGAAGCACGCCTTTCTGGCCGCTGAGGACTCAAAGTTCTATACCCACGAGGGGCTCGACTATCCCGGCATATTAAGGGCCTTTACAAAGAACATAAAGGCGGGAAGGATCGTCCAGGGCGGCTCGACCATCACCCAACAGGTCGCCAAGAGCTTCTTTCTAACGCCCGAGAGGACTATAACGAGGAAGATCAAAGAGGCCTTTATGGCCTCGCGCATAGAAAAACACCTTACAAAGGACGAGATACTTCATCTCTATTTGAACCAGATATATTTCGGCCACGGCTCCTACGGCGTTCAGGCCGCGAGCGCGTCGTACTTCAACAAGGACGTAAGCGAGCTTACGGTAGGCGAATCCGCGCTTTTGGCCTCTTTGCCCAAAGCCCCGAACAGATACTCGCCCTACACAAACCCGATCGGGGCCAAGAGACGCCAGGAGTTCGTCCTCACGCGTATGCAGGAAGAGGGCTACCTGCCGGAAAAGACCATACTTGAGGCCAAGAACGCGCCGCTACTGCTAAAGTCCAGGACATTCGGAAACCTCTGGGTCGGCCCCTATTTTACGGAACATGTACGCAGATATATAGAGAGCGTTTACGGCAACAGCACGCTCTACAAGGGCGGGCTCAATATCTACACGACTCTCAATATAGAACTCCAAAAGGCCGCCAATGAAGCGGTACGCTTTGGGATCATATCGCATGACAAAAGGCGCGGCTACAGGGGCCCACTCCACAACCTCACCACCCCCGAAGAGGTACAGGCCTTTACAGACAGCATTGAAATGACTTTCTGGGAGGAGGGGCCCCTAAAAGGCTCCATCTATCACGGCGTCATAGATACGACCAAGACTGATGACGGTTCGTTCAATGTAAAGGTCGGCGCAAGGATGGGAAATATCAGCAAGAAGGATATACAATGGGCGACTCTCTACAACCCCGAAGGTACCCCTTACGGCGCCAGGAAGGTCAAACTCGATAAAATACTTAAGCCCGGAGCGGTCATCGAGGTGAAGGTAAAGAAGCTCCCCACCAAGGAGGACGCGCCGATAAAACTTACCCTATCGCAGGAACCGCAGGCCCAGGCGGCGCTTCTGGCCATGGAGAGCCGGACCGGCAACGTTGTGGCTATGGTAGGCGGCTATGATTTTTCAAAGAGCGAATATAACAGGGCCATACAGGCCAAGAGACAACCCGGCAGCGCCTTTAAGCCGATCATATACTCCGCGGCCATCGACAGGGGCTATACCGCGGCGACGATAGTGCTGGACAACCCTTTGATCTTCGAAGAAGAGGTAGCAAGGAAGGAAGAGGTCGAGAAAGAGATCGTTCTCGATGAGTTCGGCGAGGAGATCGTTGAGGTATTATATGAGGAGAGCACGGAATACGACCCGATAGAGATAGACGACGGGCCATTGATAAAGACCTGGAGGCCGAGGAATTTCGGCGAAAAGTTCTACGGCCCGACCACCATAAGGGAGGCACTCACCAAGAGCAGGAACGTCGTCACCGTCAAGGTGCTTCGCGACATCGGCGTGGGACGCGCTATCCGTAACGCGAGAAAGCTCGGCATCGAAGCCCCGCTGGCCCGTGATCTCTCGCTCGCGCTCGGCTCCTCGTCGGTCTCGCTACTTGAGATGACCGGGGCGTTCGCCACCTTCGCGAATATGGGCAACCGGCCCAGGCCTACATTTATAACACGCATCGTCGACAAGAACGGCATTGTTCTCGAAGAGAACAAGCCCGTGAGCGAACCGGCCTTGAGCCCCCAGACCGCGTACATCACGACGAGCCTCTTAAAAGGAGTGGTGGAGCATGGCACCGGATGGAGGGCCAAGAAGCTTAAGAGGCCGGCTGCCGGCAAGACCGGCACCACAAACAACCTGAACGACGCGTGGTTCGTCGGATATATCCCCGAGCTGGTCGCCGGGGCCTGGATCGGCTACGACACTGAAAAGCCGCTTGGAAGGAACGAGACCGGCTCCAAGGCCGCCGCGCCTATATGGGTCAGCTTCATGAAAAAGGCGACAAAAAATATACCGATAACAGACTTCCCTATACCAGACGGCGTGGAATTTGCTAAAATAGACCCGAAGACCGGCCTCTTGGCAAACTCGCAGACCGAGGAGCCCTTCTTTGAAGTATTCAAAATAGGGACAAAACCGACGGAGTCGGCGCCTGAAAAGACCGTCACCAAGATACCGGACGACTTCATGATGCTCGACGCCGGACATGAAGAAGAGGAAGAGAAGCCCGAGAACTCACTCTTAAGGAACCTGCTGAACCTGGGCAACCCGTAAGCGTTATTCATAATACACGCACTCTGGCCTTTTGATCCTAATAAAACGGCGGACTTATGCGCACATTAAAGAGAGAGCGAATCGAAGCCTTCCTCGACCTGCTAAGAGAAAATTACTCTCTCTTTGACGTAAGAGAGGACCCGCTCTCACCAAAAAGATATCTATACCCGCCTCTTGAGGCGACCTTCACCCACAACATTGGGACCGGCAAGACCAAAGCCGCGCCCCCTCCCGACCCGTTCGTGCTCTTCGGCCTTAGCCTCGCTGAGCTTGAGGCGATAACCTATCTGGATGAAATAATGACCCGCCCGACAAGGGACTTTTTCTACGAAAGGCGAAGGGCGCGGGCCGTACTTATCGGCCTTACAAATGAAAGGTTCGATCTTCCCCCGGGCGGAGACCTTATCCTGATGGAAGTTAAAAGCGACCTCTTTGAGATCACCACTGTGACGGACAAGGGGAAAAGCATTATAAGGCTTACCTCCGCCCTCCTTGACCAAAAGGCGAGCCGCGCGCCAAAAACAAGAAACAAAAAAAACCGGACAATGAAAGAGCTAAAAAAACTCCTCTTAAAGCCTGAGCTGTTAAAGGACGCCGTCAAGTGGTCCTGGCTGGGCTATCCCACTATATGGAAGAGGCTTGAGAGGGAGTGCATGGGGTGCGGGATATGTACGTATGTATGTCCGCTCTGCCACTGTTTCTCAATCGAGGACAGGGTTGAGCTTAACGGAGAGACCACAAAAAGATGCAGGAGCTGGAGCGCATGTACTCTGCCGGAGTTCTCCGCAGTAGCCGGGGGCCATAAATTTCACAAAGGCGTAAAGGAGCGCTACTACAACTGGTATTTCCACAAGTTCGTTCGCGGCTACGTCGAGTACGGCAAGAGCCAGTGCACGGCCTGCGGAAATTGTAAGAACGAGTGCCCGGCAAGGATTGACATCGAAGAGGTTCTAGTTGACATTGTCAAAAAGTACGAGGCAAAGGGGCGATAGAGAAAAGATCATGAAAAATATTTACAAACCAATAACGGCTCGAGTGGAAAAAATCTCGCGCCAATCAAAAGATGTCTCGCTCATTCGCCTCAAGAGGGCCGACGGACGGGACTTTGCTAAGGTTACGGGCACAGGCGGCGTGAATAATAGATCCGGTCTTTCTTTCATACCCGGCCAGTTCGTTATGGCGGGTCTGTGGGGCTATGGCGAGGCGCCTTTCGGGGTGGCCTCCAACCCGTATGAGCGCTCATATATGGATATAATCGTACGCGGGGTCGGCAACGTAACGAACAAATTAATCGCCTTAAAAAAGAACGACACGGCGACACTCAGGGGCCCTTACGGAAACGGCTATCCGCTCGGGTTCTTCCCCGGCATGGACCTCCTCTTTATTACCGGCGGCAGCGGCATACCGCCTATAGCCTCGCTCGTCGAATATATAATAGCGAACCGTAAGGGGTTCGGCCGCGTCAGCCTGCTTTACGGGGCCGCTACGCCGGACGGGCTCCTTATGGAGAGCCAGAGGAAGAGATGGAAAAAATCCATAGAGATCGAACTCTCTGTCGACCGCGCCACGCCCGAATGGAGAGAGGGCTGCGAGGGTCCGATATCAGTATGCCTTAGAAACATCAAGATAGACCGCACCAATACAGCCGTTGCCATGTGCGGGCCGGGGCCGATGGTCGACGCCATCGAACACCTCCTGAACAATACCGGCATACCGGACAGGAGAATATTCATAAGTATGGAGAGAAAGATGCAGTGCGGTGTGGGCAAATGCCAACACTGCGTTACCGGCGAAAAGTACGTCTGCACGGACGGGCCGGTATTCAACCTCGATCAGGTGGACAGGAACTGGGACTAGCCAATGGGCAGACCGACAATAGCCATATACGACTTTACAGACTGCGAGGGTTGCGAGGTAAAGCTCCTCTCCATAAAAGAGAAGCTCCTCGACCTTGAGGCCCGTCTCGATATTACCAACTGGCGCCTTGCGCAGGACTCTTTTAAAGACGGCCCGTATGATATCGTTATTATCGAGGGGACCCCGGTCACAGGAGCCGAAATTGCGCTTCTAAAGGAACTACGCGAAAAAAGCGATACCCTGATATCTCTCGGGGCGTGCGCCTCTATAGCCGGTATACCCGGCATTATGAATAAGGAGGAGAGAAGGAAGTGGTATGATACTATCTACGGGGCTGATTACAGACCAAAGGGGGTAGACGCCCTGCCGCTATCGGCCTATGTGCGTGTAGACCATATGATACACGGCTGTCCGATAGACGAAGACGAACTCATAAGGACGCTTGAGGAGATCATTGCCGGCAAGACTCCTCGCTACAGAGGGTACTCCGTCTGCTTTGAATGTAAGATAGCTGGTAACGAGTGCAGGCTCCTTGATAAAAAAATATGCTTTGGCCCGATAACGCAGGGCGGGTGCAAGGCCATATGCGTATCCGGCGGGAGCGCCTGCTACGGCTGCTTCGGCTTGAGGGACGAGGGTAATATAGACGCTCTCGTAAGGATCCTTAAATGGTTCGCAAAGCCAAAGGAGATACGCCGCCACCTTACAATGTTCTTTAATCAGATACCCGAATATAAAGCGGCCTTTGAAAAGGCAATAAGAAAGAGGAATTAAAAGTGCCGATAAAAAAAGACAAAAAAAATAAAAGAAACCTTATTCGCGAGCGCGCTGACGAGTTCATAGCGAAGATAGAGGGGCACGGAAGCCTCCTGGTGGACTTCAAAAAGGGCAGCGTAAAGCTTGAGGTCCACGAAGGCGAGCGCCTCTTTGAGGGCATACTCGTAGGCAGAACGCTCGAAGAGATGCACTGGATTACGCCGAGGATATGCGGGGTCTGCCCCATAGCCCATAATCTCGCGTCCCTACACGCAACAGAGGCCGCGCTCAACATTAAGGTCACGGAGAGCACAAAACGCTTAAGAAGGATCATGCAGGCCGGACAAAATATCCAGAGCCACGTACTCCACGCCGTCTTCCTCGCGCTACCCGACTATATAGGGCTCGACAGGATAACCGAGCTTGAAAAGACCGACCCCAAAAGCTTCGCCCTCTCTTTAGACCTTAAAGAGACAGGAGACGAGATAGCCTCCGTGGTCGCAGGCAGAAATGTTCACCCGACCCGGACCACGATCGGCGGCTTTCATAAGGTGCCGACAAAAGACGAACTGATAGCACTACTTAAAAAGCTCGAAAAGGCCATACCCATGGCAGAAAAACTCGTAAAACTCTTTTCAGGGCTTACATACCCACAATTAAAGATGGACCTGGAGTTCCTTATGCAAAGCGGGGGCGAGGTTCTTTCAAGTAAGAGAGAGGGATTTAAGATCCTGGAGTATAAATCGAACCTCATTGAAGAGGTGAAGGGATACTCAACGGCAAAGTTCGGGACCTATCTGGGTGATAACTGCATGGTCGGTGCGCTGGCGAGACTATATTTCTTAAAGAACGACAAAACCCTTCCCGAAAAGGGTCAAGCCATATTAGACGAGATCGATTTCCATAACCCCTTTTACAACAACCTCGCGCAGATAATAGAGGTGCTCTTCGAAATCGAAGAGGCCGCGCGCATAGTCACTCAACTGATAGAGGACGGTATTGACGGCAAGGTCGCGCCCCCCGCATCAAGACCGGTCAACAAGGGCATTGGCGCGGTAGAGGCCCCAAGGGGAGGGCTATATAACGAGGTCCATATGGACAAGGGTAATGTAATTACCTACGCCAACATCCTTACACCAACGGTCCAGAACCTACCGAGCATGGAAGAGGCGGCCGGAGCGATACTCGCCCAGCATAGCAAAAAAACCGAGAAGGAACTTAAGCGGCTCATAACAATGCTTGTACGCGCGTATGACCCCTGCATAACCTGCTCAGCTCACTAGTGTCGCGTCAAGCGTATATTG
>CBDVCO010000080.1:0-8777 GCA_965372515.1 uncultured bacterium
GGATTTCGCTTGTCGAGCCAGACATTGCGGTCTCTTGTCCTCAAGGATAAGGCCGCGACATCATTTTCATCCTGAGTCCAGGTGTACCCGGTGTCACTGGGCGCGAGGAACTGGGACTCTTCACCGTCCGATGTGAGATGGTAGCCCCGCGTGGCATGGGCACTGAAGTGCGTGTCATTATCGGTCAATGTTATGTATAAATTAGAGCTACCGTATTTTTTGACAGAGAAAAACCAGGGGTCGTGACCTTCCCGCGTGTACTTGCAGGCGTAAACCGCCGACAGGAGTTCTATATCGGTCTCGGTCGTCTTCGTCCTCGTAATCTTTATTTGCTTGCCATTTTTATCAGGTTTACCCGGCTTGCCCGTCTTATTAGGCTTCGCGGCATGATCCGGTTTACCCGGTGTCGCGGCATGGTCCGGTTTATCCGGTGTAGCCGCATGTTCTGGCTTACCAGGCTTTGCCTTATTTTCTGGCTTCACTGGTGCAATAGGTACAACGGCCTTCGCCATCTTATCTTTCTTTGCTTTTTTCTCTTTCTTCGCTTTCTTGCTTTTCTTAGCTTTCTTTACTTTTTTAACTTTCTTAGCTTTCTTCGCTTTCTTTCCCTTCTTACCTTTGCCCCCGGGTTCATCGGAGCCCCCTGTCGTAGTGATCGTAAACGTGCTGGTAGTCTCTGTGGTTTCAAGTTGATCGGTTAAAAGGAGGCATTTGGAATCCCAGACGGCTTCATCTCCTATCCTGAATTTATAGTTGCTGGTCCGGGAGGTCTCAGTCCTTATCGTGTGGGGGTGATCCATACCCAGGATTATGTTTATCCAGTAAAATTCAGGCCTGGAAAACGACGTCGTCGTTATCCAGCCTCTATTTATATCCGTGATCCGGTATGCGCCAAAGGCTGCTTCCGGCATTTTTGCAAACCATCCATTAGGGGACTGAACCTCGTATACTATGGCATTGGCCTCAAGCGTAGGGTCGACCTTCATCAGCAGCTCATTCGAAGCGCAGCCCGTTAAGATGACGAAAATGACGGGGATACATCTTTGAAGAATTTTCATTCGCTCTCCTCCTTTACTACAAGACGGCCCTTTATAAGGGGATATTGGCGAGTTGGCCTGCTAGGCCTTAGGTGGTAGCACATAGGTTGGGAATTTGACCGGTATTATAGCATATGTTACAATGCGCAGTCAAGCCGGCAGTAAATCTGGGGGAGGGCGATATGGCGGGGCTGTCAAGCTTAGCTCGTCGCACGCTTCTATAGGCGGGAGCTAACAGATAGGTCAACCCTCTAACCGGCAAGCAATTCAAAGGTACTCTTCGTATCTTCGTCCCAGCCATCCCAGAGAAAGGCCTCGTGCTTATTATCGGCAATAAGACGGAAGGCGTAGCGGACCTGCTCTTCATAGAACTCACAGAAGGCCCCGATCTTCTCCATACCGCCGTTTAGTTCGCAGGCCTCGGCCGGACAAGGTGACCCGCAGAAATGACGGATCGCACAGCGTCTGCAAGGCTCGACATCCTCCACCTTCCGCTTGGTAACGCGATCAAAAGGAAGGCTCGTAAGAACCTTTTCAACGTCATCCTTAAAGAGGTTGCCGCCTTTGAACTGCGGCAGACCGATGAACTCACTACATGGGAAGAGGTCTCCGTTGGGCGTTAGGGCGAAGAAACACCTTCCGCCGCCGCAAGGTGAGATGTCGCACATAAGCCGCCGTGCCGTAGGGGCTATGATCGCCAGCAGGATATTTGCGAAATTGCCCACCGGCATTTTCCTTCCGGTCTCAAGATAAAGCTCATAAGTGCGCTCGAGAGCGGCCAGAAAGTGCCCGGACGCCTCGATGTCGGTCGGTTTGACCTCCAGAGAAGAGGGCAGCGTACACCTGACGATATTCATCAGGCAGGTCGGCACCTCTCTCTCATGGAAGAAATCAACGAGCTTTGTGAGGTGACGCATATTCTCGCTCGTGATCGTACAGATAACACTCCAGCCGTTATAGCCCCTGAGGCGCTCCATCGCATCGAGGACCATTTTATGGATACCCTTGCCATCCCAATTTACACGCGTACGGTCCGAGATAGCCGCCTCAGAAGCATCAAGCGATATACCAATGCTGACATTTCGGCTCTTTAGAAAGTCCACCGCAGAGTCGTCCAGTAGCGTGGCATTGGTCTGTATGCCGAAGCGGAAATCATCGGCATACTGCTCTATACCTGCAAATACCGCGTCCCTGTTGAGCATGGGTTCGGCGCCGTGGAAAATAATCTGGGGGAGCGACTCTTCAGGCAGGGTACGCTTAAAGTAATCCTTAAGTAAGCCGAGGGCCTCTACGAGCTTCTTCTTTGACATATGCTCTCCGTGCTGGCGCATCCCCTGAGGGATATAACAGTACGGACAGTCGAGATTGCACTTCTCCGTCGGGTTGAAGTACACGGCAGACGGCTTAAGGCCGAAGCGAAGCAAATTCATCTCTTTAGCAAAGACGCCGGCCTTCTCCTTATAGGCCTTGAGGAGCTTTGCGTCGGTCAACGCCTCAGCGAGTTTGTCGCGCTTTACCAGCGACCAGAAAGCGGTATCCGGCTCGATAAGGCCAAAGTACTCAGAATGTCCTATGTCTATCGGTTGAAATGTCGGACCACTGCCGGTATTAACATAACGCCCGCTCGACGCATCCGCATCGTAGTTCTTCCCGGTCTTCCTCTCCATGGTCATTATTTTTCCTTTTTGTCCATAAGTATGTAGTGAGACAAACCCGTCCCCTTTGCGTCACAGGACCTGCGATGTGAGATCACGTCCGCCTTCGTCTTCTTTGTTTCAGCAACTTTCACTTTTTCTTTTTTGATCGTCTTCATCTTCTTTTTCCTCCTTTTTAGAACATCCGTTAATGTAGCCGCATCAATAAAAAAAGGGCCCCGGCGGACGAACACACGTCCACCGGAACCCTTTACCATCGAATTCCAAATCACTCTATTCTATCAGCAGGTCTTCTGGCTCTCGGGTCGTAAACACCTCACGGCCTTCCCGTCCGAGTATGCCCGAACAGTGACCGGCTTTCGCCTTTGTGAGGAGCCTCACCGATTACAGCGGCGGGACCGCCACGGAATCTAACCGTGTTCCGGATTGCTAATAGCAGATACATACTACTATTTGTTCGCTAAAAGTCAAGTACCTATAGAGGACAAAAAAATACCCCCATCGTAATAAACGATGGGGGTATTTTAGTTGGATTCGTGGTATTTACTTGGGTTGTACGTTTGAAGCCTGAGCGCCCTTGGGGCCCTGGGTTACTTCAAACTCGACAGCCTGACCTTCGTTAAGCGTCTTGAAGCCGTCGCCCTGAATCTCTGAGTAATGGACAAATACATCTTCGCCTGATTCCTGCTCGATGAATCCAAAACCCTTTGACTCGTTGAACCACTTTACTGTTCCTGTTGCCATAGTCGTAATCTCCTTTCTATGATTTTTAATAAGAGATTGCGGCTTTGTGCAACAATTGTAAATGGGTCCAGATGTACAAATACAGCTCTCTTCTTATTCTTATTAGAATATACGCTAATCGATGAGGCAAGTCAACAATTTTCTTCATATTATTAACCGCTTGGGAGTAAATTGGCAGGCCTGATATAGGCGGGCAGGGTTTGAGCGCGGCCCCGTGCCCCAAGATCAAAGGAGATTATGGAGACTCCTTGGACACCAAAAGACCGTCCGGTCTGCCTGTTTAGGCCGTGTAGCCCCCCACGTCCCACCCTAAACAAATAGAAAATTCCCCTCCACAGTGGTAGAATATAAAATAAGGTCTTTATAAATATTGTTGGCAAGATTTGCCAAAAAACTTAAAAGCGGAGGTTATCTTGAGCGAATATGAAGAGATACGCGCCAAGCTCCAGGTACGGCGGGAAGAGCTTGAAAAGCGTCTTGAGCGCATAGACGACGATGTGCGCAGACCAGACGGCCCGATAGACCTGGATACGGAAGAGCAGTTGCCGGAGCTCGCAAATGTTGAGGTGCTGGAGGGGATAGACGAGGTTTCGCGGGGCGAACTCGAAGCCATCTACAATACGCTTCGCCGCATCGAGAGGGGAGGGTTCGGGAAATGCTCGAAGTGTGGAGAGCCGATATCGTTTGAAAGGCTAAAAGTTCTCCCGCACTCGGAACACTGCGCGGCCTGTGCCGATGAAGAGGGTTAAGTCGCGCCAATGTTCCGCAAACCCCAATAACCCCAAAAGGAGAAGATTATCTTATGGGAATAAAAGTAAGCGATCTTATGATCCCCGATGTCATCGTCGCCACCCCCTATGATACGGTCGGGGGGCTACGCGAGGTAATGCTCGACGAAGGGGTGCACGCTATACCGGTTGTCGACGCCGAGTATATGCCTCTTGGAATACTTACATCAAGCGACTTTATGAAGGAGATTTCTCCCGAAACTTTAGTCTGTGAAGTGATGACGACGGTGCCCGTCTTTACGGTGCCGAAATATTCCGACATCCACGTGGCCGCCCGTATAATGCGAAACCACAACCTTCACCATGTGGTCGTTACCCACGAAAAGCAGTTAGTCGGTATACTGAGCTCATTCGACTTCCTCCAGCTCGTAGAAGAGCACCGCTTTGTGATGAAGAACGCGCCGACAGAATCCAAGAGACACGGAGAGAAGAGAACCTAAACGGCCCTGTTAAAGGACCCCATGCCCATTGGATAGTGGCCGTGGGCTTTGGCGAGACCCACTCCTTCATTTCCTATTGACAAACTTAAGATTTAGCTGATAAAATATAGATATAGCTATAAATTGTTTTATATATCAAGTGGTAACGCCATTTAAATACAGGCAATAGCTTTTTTCTTGTTATTGGATATTTTTCCACGCCTTGAGGGGGGCATCCGGTGCCGTATCGAAGCGTTTCGTATAGGGCTCTTCTTTTAACATTGCTTGCAATATTTCTTTTGCCTGTTATCGGCACTCCCGTGCGCGCGGCCCGGTTAAGGTCCATTGAATCCGACAGCACGACAAAATTCCTGCTCCTCTCAGAGAAGATAGACCTTGCCAATACCAGCGAGTTCAGGGACCTGATACTCGAGGGCGCCGATATAGATGCCCTGAACAGGTTCGGCGGAAGCGCACTTCACATGGCCGCCCAGAGCGGCAATGTAGGTGCCGTTGAGCTGCTGCTTGAGGTCAGGGCCGATCTGAACAGGGCCACAAGGTCCGAGGACGTTACCCCTCTATACATCGCCTCACAAAACGGCCACAAAGATGTCGTAAAGCTCCTTTTAAGGGCCGGGGCTCACCCTTCGATATCCAGGGGAACGGACGGGTCTACCCCGCTGTGGATAGCGTCTCAGGAGGGGCACTCAAAGATAGTAAAGCTTTTGATAATGGCGGGGGCCGATGTAAATATCGCCAGGAGAAGGGACGGCGCCAACGCGCTCTTTATGGCGGCGCAGAACGGCTATCCTTCCGTGGTAAAGCTCCTGATAAAAGAGGGGGCCGATATAAATAAGAGGGTAAGCCGCTTCGGCGTTACACCTCTTTACATTGCCTCTCAAAACGGCCACACCGAAGTCGTAAGGCTCTTGATCGGCGCCGGGGCCGACGCCAACATCGCGAGGAACGTGGACAAAGTGACCCCTCTATGGATAGCGTCGCAGGAAGGCCATCTGGATATCGTAAAACTGCTTTTGTCCATTAAGGACGACCTGATGGACGATATGCAAAGTGCTATTTCGGATGTCGTGGAAGATAGATGGGCGGATAAGCACAGCCTCGAACTGCTTGAAGAACCGGTGCAGAGCGGTCCGGCCCAGGCATTACTGCTCCTTCTGGACGGGCAGGAAGAACTCGATAGTGTGATAGAGCCGTCTGAGAGAAGTGTCAACGTCGACGCGAGGAATGTCCACGGCCACACGGCCCTGATGCTGGCCTCATGGAGAAATCACAGGGTGATCGTGGCCGAGCTTCTGGACAGCGGTGCCGATATAAACGCCAGGAGTTCCAAAGGCATGACGCCCCTGATGCTGGCCACGGAGCATGGAAATCTCGGTCTTATAAGGCAGCTTATTAAAGGTGGCGCCGACGCGACCATTATGACCACAGACGGCAAGAGCGCCCTCGATATTGCCATAGATAGAGAGCACAAGAGCATAATGAAAGTGCTCGCAAAGAGCATCAACGCGCAGGTAAGCCAGGTAATGCAACAGCCCTAAACCTTCCTTTCTCTGTTCAGATCTCATGGAATATAGCCTCGCCGCGTACTGCCTGGCCTCGTATAGCTTTATGGCTTAGTTGCGTGATTTAGAACCGGACTAGTCCGGCGGACTAGTTATTATACCCTTCCGTCATGTATTATAGGCTCGCCGCGTACTGTATGGCCTCGTAGACCCTTATCGTTTAGTCGCGCGATTAGAACCGGACTAGTCCGGCACGCTGGCGTGGCGGGCTGGTCCGGCTGAATTCCCTTGACAAAAATCCCCTGCTGATTATTATAGTTCATTGTGCTAAAATATGAGATTAGGGCGGCGTACCCAAGTGGCTAAGGGAGCAGTCTGCAACACTGTGATTCAGCGGTTCGAATCCGCTCGCCGCCTCCAAAAAACGATTCTTTTTCAGGGGGAGCGCCGACTCTTTTTGAGCCGTAAAAGGGCCGGCGTATATAAATTCAAGGAGGTATCAACGTGGGTAAAAATATTACGCAGAAGATCATCGCCGACCATCTGGTCTCGGGCGAGGAGGCTAAGGGCAACGAGGTCGCTTTGAGGATCGACCAGACCATTACTCAGGACGCGACCGGGACAATGGCGTGCCTCCAGTTCGAGGCCATCGGCGTGGAGCAGGTCAAGACCGACCGTTCGGTGAGCTATGTGGACCACAACACGCTCCAGTACGGCGGCTTTGAGAACGCCGACGACCATAAATATCTACAGACCGTCGCGGCAAAGCACGGCATATATTTTTCAAGGCCGGGTAACGGCATCTGCCATCAGGTACACCTTGAGAGGTTCGGTAAACCGGGCGGCACTCTTCTGGGATCGGATTCCCATACCCCGACATCCGGCGGTCTCGGCATGATGGCAATGGGCGCCGGCGGCCTCGACGTCGCCGTCGCAATGGGCGGTGGCGCCTTTAATATCATATACCCCGATGTCACGCTCGTTAAGCTCACGGGGAAACTCAGCCCCTGGGTCTCGGCAAAGGACGTTATCTTAGAGCTACTGCGGATAATGACCGTAAAGGGCGGAGTCGGTAAGGTCATCGAGTACGGAGGCGAGGGTGTAGCGACCTTGTCCGTTCCCGAACGCGCGACCATCACCAACATGGGCGCGGAGCTTGGCGCGACCACTTCTATTTTCCCTAGCGACGAGCATACCAAAGAATTCCTCAAGTCCCAGAAACGCGAAGGCGACTGGAAAGAGGTGAAGGCAGACGACGACGCCGAGTACGAAGAGGTGATAGAGATCGACCTCACGGCGCTTGAGCCGATGGTGGCTCAGCCCCACATGCCGGACAACGTCTGTAAGATATCCGATATCGAGGGAATGAAGGTCGACCAGGTCTGTGTCGGAAGCTGTACCAACTCATCGTACAAGGACCTGATGGTCGTGGCCGAGGTCTTGGGCCACGGCGGTTTTAAGGTCCACCCGGAGCTTAGCCTCACCATCTCTCCGGGGTCAAGGCAGGTCTTGGATATGATCAGCCAGAACGGGGGTCTTTCGAAACTGATAGAGGCCGGCGCGAGGATACTTGAGAGCGCGTGCGGCCCGTGCATAGGTAATGGCCAGAGTCCGCCTTCGGGAGGCGTGACGCTAAGGACTTTTAACAGGAACTTCAAAGGCAGGAGCGGTACGCCAGATGCGCAGGCCTATCTCGTAAGCCCGGAGACGGCAGTAGCCGCCGCCATAAAGGGCGTGGTAACCGACCCGAGAAAGCTCGGCGACTACCCGGTGATAGACGCTCCCAAGGAGTTCCTGATAGACGATTCCATGATACTGCCTCCAAGCGACGATCCGGCCTCAGTCGAGATAAGCCGCGGGCCGAACATCAAGGCGCTCCCGATAAAGGAGCCTCTGCCTGCGACTCTCGGCGGCAAGGTTCTTATAAAGCTCGGCGACAATATCACGACAGACGATATTACGCCCGCCGGTGTGTGGCTTAAGTACAGGAGCAACGTGCCGAAATATTCCGAGGCGGTATTCGCGCAGATAAACCCGGACTTCCACAAGCACGCGCAAGATTCAGGCGGCGGCTTTGTCATAGGCGGTGAGAACTACGGACAGGGCTCTTCAAGAGAGCACGCGGCCTTGTGCCCGATGTATCTCGGCATAAAGGCCGTAGTCGCAAAGAGCTTCGCTAGGATCCACAAGGACAATCTCGTTAACTTCGGGGTACTGCCGCTCAATTTTGCCGACCCCGCGGACTACGATAAATTGGACGACGCTGACGAGCTGGAGTTCGCCTCGATCAAGGACGAGTTAAGCTCAGGCAGCGAGTTCGTCACCATGAAGAACGTCACCAAGGGTAGCGATATTAAACTATCGCACGGCTACACGCAGAGGCAGATAGATACTATCCTTGAGGGCGGCAAGCTCAATTACACGAAGAACCACGGCTAGCCGTTCCTTTTAAGATCAGAAAACTTAAGGGCCGTAACCTTTTTAGGTTACGGCCCTTTTTTTCGCATGGCTTTAACGGCGTTTTTATCAGATAAGTTTTTTCAGGTCGATCTCCTTTTTGGCGATCTTCATAAGCTCTGAGACCGGGCCTTCGATGAACGGAAGCTCTCCG
>CBDVCO010000081.1:0-8736 GCA_965372515.1 uncultured bacterium
GTCATCTTAAACCTCTTTGCCGCGCCACGGTTGGTCTTTATCTTTGGCATTGGATATCTCTCCTCTATCCCCGCATAGCGGGTTCTATTTCCCTGAAGCTATTTAATACTCTACTGAATCGAAGAACCTTTGCGTACCTTGTAGCTTATTGGGGCTCCTTAGTCCTTTTTCTGCGCCAGCGGCGCTATTACCATGGTCATGGAACGGCCCTCAAGCTTCGGCGTCTGCTCCACCGTTCCGAACTCTTTTACATCTTCCATAATGCGTTTTAACCTGACAAGTCCAAGTTCGGTATGGGTTATCTCACGACCGCGAAATACCATAGTCACCTTGACCTTGTCGCCGGCGGTCAGGAACTTTATGATGTTCTTAAGCTTAAACCGAAGGTCGTGCTCCTCGGTCTTCGAACGAAGCTTTATCTCTTTGACGTGTATGACCGTCTGCTTCTTTTTGGCCTCGCTCGCCTTCTTGCTCATGAGGTACTTATACTTACCGTAATCCATCAAGCGGCAGACCGGTGGTTTGGCGGTAGGCGCGACCTCGACGAGATCGAGCCCGGCTTCGGCGGCGACCTCGAGAGCGTCTTTTAAAACCTGGATACCGAGTTGTTCGCCGTCTTCGGCGACGAGCCGAACCTCGCTCGCCCTGATCATATTATTTGTTCTAACGACTTGCTTTGCTATGAAGGATCACCTCCCAATGGCCTGTTCTCTTTTTGCATGGCTTCTATGAGTTTATCGACACTCATGGGGTCGAGGTTGCCCTCGCCTCTTAGTCTCGGACTTACAGTCTTGTCTTCAACTTCCCTATCACCTACAACGAGCATATAGGGGATCTTCTTAAGCTGAGCTTCTCTAATCTTGTAGCCCAGTTTCTCGTTCCTGTTATCGACCTCTACCCTGAGCCCGGCTTCTTTAAGTTTGCGGGCGACCTCATTTGAGAACTCGTCGCCGCGCTCAGTTACCGTAAGCACTACTGCCTGCACAGGAGCCAGCCATACTGGAAAGGCCCCTGCGTAATGCTCGACCAGGCAACCTATGAAACGCTCCAGCGAACCCATAAGAGCCCTGTGTATCATTATGGGCCTCACGTCCTTGCCGTGTTCGTCTCTATAGGTTACATCGAATCTTTCCGGGAGATTGAAATCGACTTGTATAGTAGAACACTGCCAGGACCTGCCGAGCACATCCTTGATCTTGATATCTATCTTCGGTCCGTAGAAAACACCCTCTCCGGGGTCGATGCTAAAATCGAGCCCGGAGGCCTTGAGCGCGCCTTCGAGCGCGTCCTCGGCAAGCTTCCAGTTATCGAGCGAACCAACGTACTTTTCAGGCCTGGTACTTAAGTATACCTCAAACTCATTAAACCCGAAACTCCTTAGAATGTAAAGGGTAAAGTTAAGTACTTCCTTTATCTCGTCGTTTAGCTGATCGGGCGTCATGAAGATATGGGCGTCGTCCTGGGTAAAGCCTCTAACACGCAGCAGGCCGTGCAAAACACCGCTTCGCTCATATCTATAAACCGTGCCTAGCTCTGCGTACTTTACGGGCAGATCGCGATAGCTCTTTAGCGTGGTCTTATAAATATCTATATGAAACGGGCAGTTCATAGGCCTGACGATATAGTCCCTGCCCTCGACGTCCATCGGGCTAAAGAGATTTTCGCGATAGAAATCCCAGTGGCCGCTCTTCTTCCAGAGCTCCAGGAGCGCTATATGGGGGGTATATACGAGGCCGTAGCCGCTCTTTGTGTGCTCTCCCCTCCAGAAATCCTCTATTGTGGTGCGTATTACAGAGCCCTTGGGGTGCCAGAGTACAAGGCCCGCTCCGATATCCTCCGATGTCGTAAAGAGGTCCAGCTCCTTGCCGATCTTCCTGTGATCCCTCTTCTTCGCCTCTTCCAGGCGCTCAAGGTGGACCTTCAAGTCATCTTTAGTGGCAAAGGCCGTGCCGTATATCCTCTGGAGCATCTTGTTCTTTTCATCACCACGCCAGTAGGCCCCGGCGCTTGAGAGCAGTTTAAATGCCTTTATCCTGCCTGTAGAAGGAAGATGGGGGCCTCTGCAGAGATCGACAAAATCGCCCTGCCTGTACAAAGAGACCATCTCGTCATTGATATCTTCCAACAGCTCTACCTTATAAACTTCCCCCGCCTCTTTAAAGAACTTTATCGCCTCAGCCCTGGTGAACATCTCGCGCTTTATCTCATGCTTCTTCTTTATTATCTCCTTCATCCGCTTTTCTATTCTTTGGAGATCCTCAGGCGTAAAGGGCTCTTTGACGTCGAAGTCGTAATAGAAGCCGTCCTCTATGACCGGGCCGATGGTAACCAGCGCGTCTTCGAATAGCTCTTTTACCGCCTGGGCCAAAACATGGGCGGTGGAATGCCTTAGTATTGAGAGGCCGTCAGTTGAGTCGACGGTTACGGCCTCGACAGTAACCGAACCTTCAAAGATATCAAGCGGACTCTTGAGGTCGACAAGCAGATTGTTTGCCCTTACGGCGATAGTCTTATTGACGATCGATTTATCATGGTCGAGAAGAGCGTCGAGGATCGAACCTTGCGAAAATTCCTTCTCCACGCCGTCACTGAAGATAACTTTAGTCATAATGAAAATTCCGTATTGCGAAAAAAAATGGTAGGCACGGGCGGTTTCGAACCGCCGACCTCTACCGTGTCAAGGTAGCGCTCTACCCCTGAGCTACGCGCCTATAGATAAAAAAATCACCTCAAAAAAAGAGAAATCCCGCTACATTGCCATAGACTCAAAACTGGAAACAAGTCCGGCAAATTTGGCGGGCCGTATAATATTATCATAGAAAAGAACGGTGTCAAGGGGAATTCGTAGTGTTTTCAAAGAGATATTAGCTGAAAAACTCTCCGGAAAGGGCGTCTGCGTCTTCCATTACGACACCACTTGCATTGGCGGCCTTTTCGGTGAAAGGACGGGCTTCTCGCTCGTCATCCACCTGCCCCCCCCTGCTTTTAAAGAGGACGAAAGGGACCGGCTCAGAGGTATGGGTCTTAAGCTTCACGGGCGTGTAGTGGTCGGGAAGTACCAGCAGGTTAAAATCGCCGAGTTCCTTTGCGCCTTCCAGAACCTTACCAACAACGAGAGAATCGAAATCCTCTATTGCCCTGAGTTTATCTTTGAGACTCCCCTGATGGCCCGCCTCGTCCGGGGCCTCGACATGGACGCATACGAAGTCGTTATCTTTAAGCGAATTTAGAGCGCTCTCGACCTTGCCCGCGTAGTTGGTATCTATATAGCCTGTAGCGCCTGGGACCTTCAATACAGTAAGCCCCGCGTAAATGCCAATGCCGTTCATGAGATCGACCGCGCTTATCATAGAACCGGTCAAGCCGTATTTTTCCTGGAAGCTCTCCATAACGGGCGCTCTGCCGTGGCCCCAGAGCCAGACCGAGTCGGCGGTATTTTTCCCATCAGCACGCCTTTTAAGATTTACCGGGTGCTCCTTTAAGAGTTTCTCCGAGGCCCCCATGATCTCAAGCAGCACTTCGGCGCCGTCGCCCTCTGGAATGTGCCCCTCGACCTGCCTGTCGCTTATGTCGTGGGGCGGTGTAAGCTCCAGAGCCTCTTTACCCCCATGCCAGACCATAAGATGGCGATAAGAGGTCCCCTTGTAGAACCGGACGTTAAACCCGGAAAGCTCGGCATTAAGGCTCTCCATGATCTCGCCGCCCTCTTCGGTGGTTATATGCCCGGCAGAGTAGTCATGCATAAAGACCTCGCCCCCTTCCACACGGAGGCTAACGAGATTACATCTGAAGGCCACGTCTTCGGGGCCAAGCTCCACACCGATGCTCGCCGCCTCCAGGGGCGAGCGGCCGGTATAATATTTTTTCGGGTCGTAGCCGAGTATCGAGAGGTTTGCCACGTCGCTTCCCGGAGGATAGCCCTCGGGCACGCTCTTAAAGACGCCGAGAGTGCCTTTAGTCGCAAGGCTATCCATATTCGGGGTGCTCGCCTCCTCAAGCGGGGTCTTGCCGCCAAGAGTGTCTATAGGGTGGTCGGCCATGCCGTCGCCGATTAGAATTATATATTTCATACTAAGATTATACTCTATTGTTTTGTGAAATAAAAGGCAGGAAGAACTAAAGGTTCATTGCTTTTAAAACGTCTTCTATATTATTGCTTACCTTTACCGGGGCCTTTGAAACATCTATGGCAGTGTCCGGGTCCTTAAGGCCGTGGCCGGTAAGCGTGCAGACAATAGTATCACCGCCGGCGAGCACACCGGCTTTCTTCATCTTAAGCGCTCCGGCGAGAGACGCGGCGCTCGCGGGTTCGCAAAAGACACCCTCTTTTGAGGCGAGAAGCCCGTAGGCAAAAAGTATCTCCTCGTCCGAGACCATGTCTATCGTGCCGCCGCTCTCGTCTCTTGCCTCAAGCGCGGTTTCCCAGCTCGCCGGGTTGCCTATCCTTATCGCCGTAGCGACAGTGCTGGGGTTCTCCACCACATGGCCAAGCACTATGGGGGCCGCGCCCTCGGCCTGGAAGCCCATCATCTTGGGCAGGCTCGATATCTTTCCCCTGGCCTCAAACTCCTTATAACCCCTCCAGTAAGCCGTGATATTTCCGGCGTTACCGACCGGGAGAAAATGATATGTCGGCGTAAACCCGAGTGTCTCGCATACCTCGAAGGCCGCGCTCTTTTGACCCTCAAGCCTGTAAGGGTTAAGAGAGTTGACCATGGTTATCGGGTGGTCCTCTACAATAGCCTTTACGATAGTAAGAGCGTCGTCGAAGCTCCCGTCTATCTCGATCACCTTGGCGCCGTGTATCATCGCCTGCGAAAGTTTCCCGAGAGCGATCTTTCCAGCAGGTACGAGCACGTAAGCAAGCATGCCGCCCTTGGCGGCATAAGCCGCTGCCGCGGCCGAGGTATTGCCGGTAGAAGCGCAAATTACAGCCTTTGAGCCCTCCTCCTTGGCCTTACTGACGGCAAGGGTCATGCCACGGTCCTTAAACGATCCAGTGGGGTTTAGCCCCTCGTATTTCAGAAATACCCTGATGTCACCGAGATACTCACCGAGATTTGAGGCCTCGATAAGGGGTGTATTACCCTCAAGGAGCGTAACGACCGCCTCATCCCTGACCGTAGGCAGGAACTCGGCGTACTCCCTAATTATGCCCTTCCAGCCGTTATTCATGCTTTGACCCACCCGGGTTCTCCTCAATACGTATTAAAAGTATCTCTTCAGCGACTATGTCAAGCGCCCTGATCTCGGTCAGCGCGCTTTGAAGCTCCGCCTCCTTCGCCATATGCGTAACTATGACGAGAGGGACGGTGTTGCCCGCGTCTCTACCGTGCTGGATAACGGAGAGGATAGAGATATTATGCTCTCCGAGAACGCCAGAGATCTTTGAGAGTATGCCCGGCTCGTCTTTGGCTGAAAACCTTAGATAATACGGGGTCTTAAGCTCCTCTATCGGCCTGATAGCTATATCCTTGACTGCCGCCTCACTATAGGCGAGCGGGGTCATGCGAGCCGGAATTCCAAGTTTAATGTCTCTTGCGATATCGACAATATCCGCTACGACGGCGCTTGCCGTAGGCATCATGCCCGCGCCCTGGCCGTAGAACATGGTCGAGCCGACAGCGTCGCCATGGACAAAGACGGCGTTATATACGCCGCTTACCGAGCTGATGGCGTGCTTTATCGGTACCATGGTCGGATGCACCCTCGCCTCAATACCTCCGTCTATGAATTTGGCTATTGCCAAAAGCTTTATCGAATAGCCGAACTCGCGCGCGAACTCAATATCGGTCTGCGTAATACCTCGAATCCCCTCGGTATATATATCATCGAGGCTTACGTAGGTACCGTAGGCAATGTCTATTAAAAGAGCGAGCTTGTGAGCGGTATCTATGCCGTCTATATCGTAGGACGGGTCGGCCTCGGCGTAGCCCAATTCTCCGGCCTTTTTTAAGACCTCGTCGAAGGCCCCGCCATCCTCGCTCATAGAGGTCAATATATAGTTTGCAGTGCCGTTTATTATGCCATAGATGGAATCGATATTATTAGCGCTTAAGCCCTCTTTAATGGCCTTTAAGACAGGGATGCCGCCGCCGACACTCGCCTCGAACCCTATCTGGAGCCCGGCCTTTGACGCCGCAGAAAAGATCTCCCTGGCACAGGTGGACAAGAGCGCCTTATTGGCGGTCACAACGTGCTTTTTGGCCTCAAATGCCTTGAGGACGAACTCTTTGGCGACACCTGTGCCGCCGACAAGCTCTACCACGATATCTATATCCGGGTCACTAAGGACGTCCGAGGCGTCTGCGGTCAACACGGCAGAGCCGATATCAACGCCCCTGTCGCTCTTAACGTCCTTATCCGCAATGCGCTTAAGCGCAATCTCGAGGCCGACCTTGTCCCTGATGACCCCGGCGTTCTCATTGAGGATCTTTACGACGCCTGAGCCGACAGTGCCAAAGCCTATAAGCCCTACATTTATTTTGTCCATAATACAATACCTTCCGAGATGTTTCTAAAGTTATTTCTCAAGCATCTTCTTAATATTTTTTGCCGCCTGCCTTATCCTGTGTACGTTCTCGACAAGCGCCATCCTCACATAGTCGTCCCCGTACTCGCCAAAACCTATGCCAGGCGACACGGCGACCTTTGCCTCGGTTAAAAGGAGCTTTGAAAACTCAAGGGACTTCATCTGCTTAAACTTCTCAGGCACCCTCGCCCAGACGAACATCGTCGCCTTTGGTGGTTCAATCGGCCAACCGGCTCTGGTAAAGCTCTCCACCATAGCGTCACGGCGTTTCTTGTATTTACCGCATATATCAGCGACGCACTCCTGGGGGCCGTTAAGCGCGATAATTGCGGCGATCTGAAGGGGCTGGAAGATGCCGTAATCCAGATAGCTCTTTATCCTCGTAAGCGCGGCTATCATCTTCGGGTTGCCGACGGCGAAGCCTATCCTCCATCCCGGCATATTATAGGATTTAGACAGGCTGAAGAACTCTACACCCACGTCCTTGGCGCCCTTGGCCGCGAGGAAGCTCGGGGCCTTATAGCCGTCGAATACGATATCGGCATAGGCGAGATCATGGATTACCATCATATCGTGCTCTTTCGCGAATTCCACGACCTTGTCGAAAAAATCACTCTCAACGCATATCGTCGTCGGGTTGTGCGGAAAGTTAAGTATCATGAGCTTCGGCTTCGGCCATGTCTCCTTGACCGCCGTTAGAAGCTCCTCAAAAAAATCAACCCCCGGCCTCAAGGGTATACTCCTTAGATCGCCGCCGGCTATTATCACCGAGTACGCGTGTATTGGATAGGTAGGGTTTGGCACGAATACCACGTCGCCCGGGCCAATAACGGCCAAGGCCAGATGCGCCAAGCCTTCCTTGGAGCCGATGGTGGCCACGGCCTCGCTCTCAGGGTCGAGGTCCACGTCGTAGCGCCTCTTGTACCAGTCGCATATGGCGAGCCTCAGCTTGTAGATGCCCTTTGAGGCCGAATAACGGTGGTTCCTGGGGTTGGCTATGGCCTCACTTAGCTTATCCACAATATGGGGCGGGGTCGGCTGGTCCGGATTACCCATGCCGAGGTCTATTATATCCTCGCCGCGCCTGCGGGCCTCTATCTTCAGGTCTCCCACTATATTAAAGACGTAAGGAGGGAGCCTGCTTATTCTGTGAAATTCTTCCATAGCTCTTCCGCGTTATATGAACTTCTTACCATTGGGGCGGAATAGACTTTGTCTATACCCGCCTCTTTCGCGTACTCGCCGTAAGTGTCAAAGACTTCCGGCGCGACGTACTCAATGACAGCAAGGTTATCACGAGTCGGGCGAAGATACTGGCCTATGGTGACTATTTTACAGCCTGCGCCCGCCAGATCATCGAGGAGCGAGTGAACTTCATCGGGCCTTTCGCCAAAGCCGAGCATTATGCCACTCTTAGCCGTGAATCCCGCCTTAGCGACACTCCTGATAAGATTTAACGAGCGCTCATAATCGGCCCCCGGCCTTATTGTTTTGTAGAGCGACGGAACCGTTTCAAGGTTGTGATTAACGAGGTCCGGCCCGGCCCTTAATACCGTATCTAAAGCGAGAGAATCTCCATTAAAATCAGGCACTAAGAGCTCTATTAAAATGTCTGAAATCGTATCCCTTATCGCCGTTATTGTCAAGGCAAATTGGCTGGCGCCGCCGCCCGGGAGATCGTCTCTGGTGACAGAGGTTATCACCACGTGCTTTAGCTTTAATTCAGCCGAGGCTAAAGCGATATTTTGTGGTTCATCTACGTCGATCGCCTCCGGTGCGTTAGAATGGACCCCGCAGAAACCGCAATCTCTCGTGCATGTGTCTCCGAGTATCATAAATGTCGCCGTTGGCTTGGCGAAGCACTCCCCGATATTGGGGCATCTGGCGGACTCGCATACCGTATTGAGGTTACGCTCCCTTAGTACCTTTTTTACCTTATGGAGAGAGCTCATCGGCACTGACGGCTTTTTTACCCAATCAGGCAGCCTTCCCACTCTATTGGTATCCAGGTTCTCACGCTCCCGCTCTATTGACAAAATCCTCACACCTCTTGAAAATATTATTTTCCAAAATATAGGTGACACTCTCTTTCGCGCGCCCGGTCTCGGCTAACTTTGCGACATCCTCGGGCCTGTCTATATCGTGCCATGGTTCCAAGAGGATAGCGTCCGCGCCGAGACGCTTAAGAGTGTCATCTAATACGC
>CBDVCO010000082.1:0-8728 GCA_965372515.1 uncultured bacterium
ATCTTCCGGCTCGTAATCCTGTGGTTTTACAACCATTTTCTTGTTCGCCAGATCTACGTTTATTATTACCTCTTTTATTGCCGGCAGAAGCGTCTCGCCTTCGGGTCCTGTAACCTGATATACGTCGTTGGCCCCAGTGGTTATCACCTCTGTAATTCGCCCCAGGCTAAGGCCGGTTTCAGTAAAGACCTCCATATCGAGGAGATCGCTATGATAATACTCTCCGTCCTCAAGCTCCGGGAGCCTACCCTTATCCGCATAGAGGTACAGATTGACCAGGGGTTCGGCTTCATCTATGGAATTAATGCCTTCGAAGGTAACCAGCAAACCACCCTTATGGGGGCGCGATGAGGATACCTTAAGAAAAGCGCCGCTAGAAGGCGGGCTCTCTCCCTTTGGGGCCGGATAGAGTTTTTCGCCCTCTATCCAGTCGATCTCACCATAAGGCAAAACCTTTACCTCGCCCTTTAGCGCGTGAACACCGGTGATCTTCCCTATAAGGACGCTATCCATATTGCTCGCAACGCATAAGTCCGTCAAGTGTAGGACTTAAACCTTTGCGCCCTCTTGCTCGCCAGCTTTGGCCTTTTCAAGGATACTCTTTACCGTCGCCGAAGGTATGGCTCCCTTATCGATCCAGCCCTGTATCTTCTCTTTCTCAAGAGTTACAGCCGGGGGATCGACAAGCGGGTTATATGTGCCGACGACCTCAAGGAACCTGCCGTCCCTCGGAGCTTCCTTATCAGCTACGACTATCCTGTAAAACGGCCTCTTCTTGTTGCCACGCCTTGTTAACCTGATACTTACCGCCATTGCTGCTTACCTCCATCTGATATATTAATACATTCTAACGAGCCGGGAACATCCCCTTCAGGGCTCCGGGCCCGCCTTTTTTGACCATCTTCATCATCTTACGCATATCATTATACTGTTTTATGAGCTTATTAACATCCTGGACCTTGGTGCCGCTCCCTTTGGCTATCCTTATCCTCCGCTTGGCGTTCAGGCATTTGGGGCTCGTCCTCTCCTTCATGGTCATGGAGTTTATTATCGCCTCTACCCTGACAAGCTCGGAATCGTCTATCTTTACGTCTTTTTGCTTCTTTATCTTACTGAACCCCGGCACCATCCCGAGAATACTATCAAGTGAACCCATCCGCTTGATCTGCTTTATCTGGTCCTTAAAGTCCTGAAGGGTGAATGTATCCTTCCTGATCTTCTTTTCAAGCGCCTTGGCCTCTTTCTCGTCTACTACCGAGCTTGCCTTCTCGATAAGGGTCATGACGTCGCCCATATCGAGGATCCTGCCTGCTAATCTATCGGGATAGAAGACCTCCAGGGCGTCAAGCTTTTCACCGGTCCCGGCGAACTTTATCATCTTGCCGGTGGCCATGCGCATGGAGAGCGCCGCTCCGCCGCGCGCGTCGCTATCTAGCTTAGTAAGCACGACGCCGGTTATCCCGATAGCGTCATCAAAGCCTTTAGCGGTATTGACGGCGTCCTGGCCGGTCATGGAGTCGGCGACGAATAGTATCTCCGAGGGCGCGAGCGTATCTTTCAGCTTACCCAGCTCGCCCATGAGTGATTCGTCTATATGGAGCCGCCCCGCGGTATCGACCAGGAGCGTGTCGTAACCTTTTATTTTAGCTACCCGTAAAGCCTCGGCCGAAATATCCACGACATCGGTACGTGCTTCAGGCCCGAAAAAATCAACACCGACATCTTTTGCGAGCTTCTCTAGCTGCAAGACCGCCGCCGGACGCTGAAGGTCGGCCGGGACCAACAAAGGACTGCGCCCACGTGCCTTGAGGTATTTAGCAAGCTTGCCCGTGGTGGTCGTCTTACCGCTTCCCTGAAGGCCGACCATCATAATAACGGCAGGCTTTCCCTTTAGCTCGAGCTCAGCGGCCTCACTGCCAAGAAGCACCGTAAGCTCGTCCTGGACGACCTTGGTAAACTGCTGTCCGGGGGTAAGGCTTCCTACGACCTCAACGCCAAGAGCCTTCTCCCTGACCCTGGCGATAAATTCCTTTACAACGGCTATATTTACATCGGCCTCAAGAAGCGCCATGCGCACTTCGCGAAGCGCGTCTTTAATATTTGCCTCGGAGAGCTTGCCATGCCCCCTGACGTTCTTTAAGACCTTATTGAATCTATCGGATAGACCTTCAAACATCGCTCTTTACCATATATTCGTAGAAGTTTACGCATAACTGCCCGCAAATAGACCAATACAGGCTTAACTTAATTAGATATACTAAAAGAAAAGCCCCTCTGGGTCAAGGGTTTTATTATTTAAAGGTTTTTTAGCGTAAAACGCCGGAAAAAGCCACAGGTAGAGGGAGAAGAGGAGAAAAGAGCGCGATAGGGCGCACATCGGCCTGATAGCGCATTTTGCGGCAATGATCAAGAGCAACTATTTTCTATGGCACTTCAGGCAAAGAAGGCTGCCCCTGTTATCTACTCTAAGCATCGGGTCCGTGGCAGCCCCTTTCCTGTTTCTCTCCTTATAGAGCTCCATATGGGTCTCTTTCGAGTACTCCCTGTGGCATGTAACGCAGCTTACCTTACCTTCAATAAACTTTAGCTCCGGCTCTAGCTCGTTTGCCGGTGTAAGCGTCGGGTCGAGCTTGGCGGCGCGCAAATAATCTAAGCCCACAAGATGCGGGGTATGGGTCGGGCCCGCCCCTTTCTTAGCGTCCATATTATGACACTTTATACACTCTCGCGTCGCTTTATCGAATCGGCCGGGTTTCTTGCTCATAGCGAGCCCGTCATCTGCAAAAGCAAAAATTATTAGCAAAATGAACGCAAAAGATAAGACAAAAAATCTGATATTCATGAAGGACCTCCATCCTCTATCGGTTCAAGCATATACTCGGTCTCTGATATCTCCTCAGACCTGCACAACGGACATTTCGATGGCGTCCTTAAACGCGCACGTTTTTTAAAGAGGAAACCGCACTCACGGCATCTGGATGGAAAGGTTATGAACCTTAGCTCCCTTGAAGTACTCTTTATAACGTGCTCCAGGTGGGCGGGAACCTCTTTTTCCATAATGCCGAGCTCTGATGAAAGATCTTTGGCCGTAAGCCTCCTCCCGGTAAGGGCCCTGGCCATTCGCTGCCGGATCGTCTTTTCCATAAGCTAGAGCCTGTTAAACACTACGCATAAAGAGCAATTTTTATCAGCTTCTCTTATATAAACCTATTCAAAAATTAGATATTTTTTTCGAGATCGAGGCAGGGAGAAAATAAAAAACGCAGCATATATGCTGATATGTGAGTATTTTTATTTTCGACCTAACAAAGATATCGGAAAAAAGAGCAATTTTACTAAAGCCTGTTTATGCCGTTATGTGCCGCCTGCTTATACGCGTCCGAAAGGGTCGGAAAGTTAAAGACCGTCTCCCGGAAGTAATCGATAGTACCTGCAAAGTTCATGACCGCCTGACCGATATGGATAAGCTCACTTGCCCTCTCGCCTATGATATGTACTCCAAGCAATTTTCTCGTATCCCTTGCAAAGAGGAGCTTAAGCATGCCGTAGAGTTCCCCTGAAATACGGCCGCGAGCGACCTCGCTAAAGAGAGCTGTGCCGACCTCGTAATCGGCCCCCCTTTCGGTAAGCTCTCTTTCTGTCTCACCGACCATCGATATCTCCGGTATGGTATATATTCCAAAGGGCATGACCCCGGGTAGCTTGCACGAGGCGCCCTCGATCTCGAAGGCGTGGCATATGGCGAGCCGTCCCTGCTCCCTCGATGTTGACGCAAGAGATGGAAAGCCTATCACGTCGCCGACGGCATATATGTGAGCGACAGAAGTCTGGAAATTCTCGTTTACAGCGATAAGCCCCTTCTCATTCGCCTCTATAGAAACGGCTTCAATATTTAAGGTGTCGGAATTCCCGATCCTGCCCATTGTATAGAGGAGCTTCTCAGAGACTACCGACTTTCCGCTCTTAAGGCTCGTCACGACCCTGCCCTCTCTCTCGATCTCTATGCCTGTAAGCTCCTCGCCAAGCTTCAGGGTAGTGTTGTGGCGACCCATCCAGTGCATCAGGCTCGTGACCATCTCGTCGTCTACAAACTCAAGGAGCTTTTTCCTCTTCTCTATCAGGACAACCTTAACGCCGAGCGCGGCGAAGATAGAGGCGTACTCGCAGCCGATAACGCCACCGCCGACTATTGCCAGCGAGGCGGGCAGGTTTTTAAGCTCAAGTATTGTGTCGCTGTCATGGATATGCTCAGAGTCAAAAGGCACGCTCTCAGGCCTTGCCGGCCTGGTGCCGGGAGCGAGCACTATGACGTCGGCGCGCAAATGGCGCTCCGGCTTCCCCTCTGCCTTAACCTTTATACTGTTCTTGTCAAGGAAGGAACCCTCGCCGTAGATGATCTCTATATTGTTTCTATGGAAGTGGTCCGTTACCACCTCCATCTGCCCCCTTATCACCTCGGCCTTTTTATGCATCAACTCTGCCAGGGTGACATCTTTGCCCGGAGTACAGTAATACCCGTATACGGCCCTCTGCTTAAGGCCCGAAAGATAGAGCGCGGTCTCCCTTAAGGTCTTACTCGGAAGTGTGCCGGTATGAATCCCCGCCCCGCCGACATAAGGCTTTCTCTCGATTATAGCAACGCGCTTACCCAGCTTGGCCGACTGTACTGCGGCCTTCTCCCCACCGGGGCCGGAACCGATAATCAGGACGTCGTAGTTATCCATGCTCTCTCCAAACTACATCTCTTTCTTTATTATAACAGATAAGACGGGCCACGGTGAGTCGATTTACAAAACAAGGGGGGGGATCAACGAAGCACTTCTGCCGATGGGATTCCTATATGATAGCCCTGAGCGAAATCGACGCCGAACTCGTCAAGGAGCTCCAGGGTTTCGTCATCTTGAACGAACTCGGCGATAGTCCTTATTCCAAGGCCGTCGGCAACATCAACGATCGCCTTGACAAATAACTGGTCGTCGGAGCTCTGGCTAAGGTTTTCAATAAAGTACCCGTCTATCTTAATATAGTCCACCGGCATATCCTTCAGATAGACAAAGGAGGTAAAGCCGACCCCGAAGTCGTCGAGAGCGAACTTACAGCCCAGCTCCTTAAGCGCTTTAATAAAATCGATCGCGCGGCCAAGCTCGTGGATGGCCTCTGTCTCTGTTATTTCAAATAGAAGTTTCGCGGGATCGGCGCCGGTCCTTTCAATGGCACCCTTGATAAAGTCTATCATTGATTCATCGTCCATATCCTTACCGGAAAGGTTCATCGCGAAGCTGAGCGAGCGGCCCTCTGCCATCAATTTGGCCTGGAACTGCATCGTCTTCTCCATGATAGACTTGTCTATCAAACCGATAAGACCGAATGCCTCTGCGGTCGCGATGAAAGAGCTCGGAAGAAAGATCTTCCCCTTATCGTCGCGCATCCTGGCAAGCGCCTCATAGTGGTGCACCTCTTTATCGTCCATGCTGAGTATCGGCTGAAACCACGGCTCAAACTGGTCCAGATCGAGCGCGCGCTGAATAAGCTCCTTATCCTTTAGCCTTGTGTGCATGTGCTCAAGGTCCATATCCTCCGCCCTGTAGAGGTGGCACTTGCCGCCCCCGAGCCCTTTAGCGCGCAGAAGCGCGGCGTCGGCCTTGACAAAGAGGCTCTTTGAAGTGGTCCCGTCCTGGGGACAGATGGTTATCCCTATGCTTACGGTTACCCCTACAGGAACATTCTCGGCATAGACGCCGGTAAGGGCATCTCTTATCGCTTCAGCGGCCTCCATGGCGCTTGCCGAATCCCTGTCCGGCAAGAACATGACGAACTCATCAGAGCCCATACGCCCGATGATGCTCTCTCTGCTCCTCTTACCTTTGAACTTTGAGTCTATCTCGCTTACCGCCTTCTCCAGGCGCGTTGCTGCCGAGCGGAGTATCATATCCCCCGCGCCGTGGCCGAACGAATCGTTTATGGACCTGAACTGGTCGATATCCAGAAGCATTACCGCTGTATGGCGCCCGGAAGAGAGGTCGAAGGCAAGCCACTCGTTTAAGAGCTCGGAGAACCTCGTCCTGTTCACAAGGCCGGTCAGTTCGTCGTATGTAACAAGACGCTCAATGCGATCCTCCGCGTGCTTCTTGGCGGTTATATCCTCCTGGACGGCCAGGAAGTTCGTTATCTCTCCCCTTGCGCTCCTTATGGGGGTTATGACATTGGTACACCAGAACGGCTCTCCCGACTTTGTACGGTTCTTGATGGTGCCCCGCCATATCTCGCCGGAGGTAATGGTCGTCCACAGGTCCTTGAATACTTCGTCCGGGGTCTCGTGTGAAGAGAGTATTGAGGGGTCCTTTCCAAGCACCTCCTCCTTTGAATAACCGGTCACCTGCTCAAACATTGGATTAACATAATCTATATGGCCACTATAATCGGTGATCATAATGATATTGACACTCTGCTCTATGGCCATCTTGAGCTTTACGAGCTCCTCTTCTTTACTCTTTATGTCGGTTACATCCTGCACCGTGCCGCTTGAAGACTCGGTGGTGCCGTCGCTCGAGAAGAAGTTCTCCCCCTTCTCATGAACGTACTTAACCTTGCCGTTACGAAGGAGCAGCCTGTGAATAATATCGTAAGAACGCTTCTCTCTTATAGAATCATTAAAGGCATCTTCCACAAAGGCCCTGTCCTCAGGATGGACCAGATCGAGAAAGGCCTCCATCGTAGCGCCAAACGCACCGATGTCAACTTCAAAAATGCGGTAGACCTCATCAGACCAGACCAGTTCATTCTTTACGTGGTCAAGGTTCCAGTGGCCGAGCTGGGCGATCTCCTGTGCCTTAACGTGTCTCGCCTCACTCTCCTCAAGGTCCCTTGTCTTCCTGCCGATCTGAGAGGCCATAAGATTAATGGACTCTGAAAGTTGTGTTATCTCATCAGAGCCCCTTATCGGCAAAGTTACGCTGAAATCGCCCTGCCCGATATCCCTTGATCTCTTTGAGATATTAATAAGCCTTTTCACGATCGTCCTGTAAAAGATAACAAAGAATAATATGATAAAAGCTATCACAACGGCTGCGGCTACAAAGGCATCCCTGCGCATCCTGATGATGGGGGCAAGTATCTCCTCGGCATCCACCTCGACAAGGAGCGTCCATCCCATGGAAGGGAGACACATTGACGCCCCGCCTACCTCAACCCCCCTGTAATCCTTGTAATAGTCGGCCACCTCCTCGTTCGCGCTCAGACAGGCAATTACCGGCTTAGTGTTGACGACTTGGCTTAGTATGGCGTTCTTAACAAAGAGGGAGTCCGTGATCATAAAACTGTCTATATTGACCAGATAGACCTCCATACTCTTACGCCGGCCTCTGTTCCACGAGACGGCTCCGAGCTCTCTGTTTAATTCACCTTGAAGGAGTTTGTTGAGTTCACGAAGGGATATGGTATTTACTATTACGCCGATAAGCTTATTGGAACTCATGTCTGTGACGGGAGCCGATATTACGAGTTCAAGCCCTTCTTTGTGGGCGTCAGGGCTCTCAGCTTCATGCGCTGTGTCATGTGGAACCTGATGGATCGCTTCGGATTCGAAGACCGATGCGGAATGGCGCCCCTCAAGGAAAAAATCTTCCCTTGAGACATCTCTACCTATGTGAGCCTTATCGGTAGAGGCCTTGATACGGCCGTCTAGCGCGATTATATGGATGGCCTTAATGGACTTATCGAGTGGTTGCTTGTTCTTCTTGAGGTGAGCGTTAAGCTTCCCGGGCCCCGTTGAGCGCCCATCAATGATTTTCTGTAATTCGTCGCGAATAAAGCCGTCGCTTGAAGAATCCACGACCATCCGTTTGTTCATCTCAAGGAACTGATAGACCTGCCCCTCATATGCCTCGGCCAGCAGTGTCAGATCATCTACTATATCCTCTTTTAGATGGTGGCTGCTCCGCTGATGGCTGATAAAGAAGGTAACAAGGACCGGCAACATCATCAAGAAGACAGCGATAAGCGCCTTGTGAAGTATCGAGATGCGAACTTTCTTCAAGGTTGTAAAACTCCTGAGCTTAGCAATATATGGCGGACGCTATAAAAAAAGTCCTTCGCAAGGCGGCCGCTTAAGTAACTCAACAGTGTTATATAGCATCCCTCATATTCAGTGTCAATCAGAGGTTACAAATTTCTTACCTCATGCGAACCCAATGGCATGCCTGAGAGACTGGTAGATAGCGACTTTTAGGGGAGTAAGGTCCTGTTTGAGTAACTATATCCTCTTTATAAACAAAAGTCTAGAGGGTTCGTCATAAAATTGTCATTATATAAAGCCATCTACAGAGCGGCTATAACACTCTCTAGTTTAACGCGCACCTCTTTGGCGACTTCATCGACCCCGGGGGTATCTATCATGCCCATCATCACCAGGGGATCTATCGCGCTAACGACAATACTTCCGTCATCGTTCTCATATACGATAACATTACATGGCAAAAAGAGCCCTATCTCCGTTTCAAGATTCAGGGCCCTCAATGCAAAAGACGGGTTACACGCGCCGAGTATTATATAGTTCCTGAAATCCTCGTCGAGCTTCTTCTTTAGCGTAGCCTTGACGTCTATCTCGGTCAGTATGCCGAAGCCCTCTTTGGCTAGTTCCTTCCTCGCCTTTGTAACCGCCTCGTCGTATGTGCAATCGAGAGTCTTCCTGATCCCATATTCCGCCATAACAGACCTCCTTTAATTAAGA
>CBDVCO010000083.1:0-8708 GCA_965372515.1 uncultured bacterium
ACAAGGAGCGAGGCCGAGGCCCTGGTCGAGGCTCAAGGAGGTAAAATTTCAAAGTCCGTAAATAAAAAACTCGACTATCTTGTTACTGGCACCAGCCCCGGCTCCAAGGTAGAAAAGGCCGAAAAGCAAAAGATAGAGATCATCGATGAGAAGAAGTTTAAAGAAATGCTAGAAAAAAAATGGGTTCTCAGGTAATCTTATAAGATGGCTACGGCACTTATAACAGGAGCGACAAGGAGGATCGGCAAAGAGTGTGCCCTCTCTATTGCCGAGGCCGGCTTTAACATAGCGCTCCACTACAATCGGTCAGCGCCTGAGGAACTGGCCGCTGAAATCGAGGAGAAAGGCGTAAAGTGCAAGCCCTTCAAATGCGACTTTGCCGATTCGAGCTCGCTTACTACGCTAATCCCCTCAGTCCTTGCCGAGTTCCCGGACCTTGAGATACTCGTTAATAACGCCTCGATATTCGAACCATCCACAATTGTTGAGACCACTGAAGCGCTCTTTGACTCGCACTTCAATATAAACTTCAAGGCGCCCTTTTTTCTCTCTAAGGCATTCGCCCAGAATGAGCGAAAGGGGCAAATTATAAATATCCTCGATACGAAGATCAGAGGCAACGACTCCCCGTATGCCGCCTACTTGCTCACAAAGAAGGTTTTGGCCGATTTCACCCGGATGGCCGCAAAGGAATTCGCGCCGAATATAAGAGTAAACGCAGTCTCACCGGGCCTGATACTGCCGCAAAAAGGCAGGGATCAGGCCTACTTTGACAAACTAACGGAAAAGATACCGCTTAAGAAACGTGGCTTTCCGACGGACGTCGCCAGAGCGATACGTTTTCTTATTGAGAACGAATTTATCACAGGAGAAATAATATCCATAGACGGCGGGGAGAGTTTAAGATGATCATCAGGATAAAGGATCTGAGGCTCAGGACGATAATCGGCTTTAAGGAATGGGAGCGTGAAAAAAAACAGGATATAACTATCAACCTCGCTATTGAGACCAAAGCTGAACGCGCCGTAGAAACAGACGACATAGCCGACACAATTGACTATAAGGTTATTACAAAAAAGATAATCGATGGTGTTGAGAAGAGCGACTTCAACCTCCTTGAAAAACTCGCCGGTTTTATCCTCGACATTGTAATGACTGACGAGCGAGTAGACAGATGCACGATCGAGATAGACAAGCCCCATGCGCTGCGCTTTGCGCGTTCAACCTCCGTTGAACTGACAAGAGAGAGATAAACAGATTGAACACCGCAATTCTCGGCGTAGGCTCCAACCTTGAGGCAGAGGCCAATATTGAGCGAGCACGCGTGATCATCTCAAGAGAACTAAGGTTCTTAAAAGAGTCCGTCTTTGTCCGTACCGAGGCTGTAGATATGCCGGGAGAGCCCGACTTCCTGAACGGCGCCTTTGAAGTGGAAACAACGCTCGATCTTGACGAACTTAAGAGCTATCTGAAGGAAATTGAAGGAATGCTTGGCAGAGACCCGGGCCATAATATAAACGAGTCCAGGACCATTGATATCGATATAATAGTATTTAACGATGAAGTGGTAAGCGACGATTTCAAGAGATACGCGTTTGTAAGAGAGGCCGTACTTCAATTGGCCCCTTATCTGGAAGGCTGACCCCATCCCCTTTATCAGTTGCAGGCACGATTTCGCCCCCACTCTTTGGCCTTTTGAAGGTTTCCTTCCGATTTGCTTATGAGTTCCATATAGCCCTTGGCGTCCCTGGGATATGAAGCCACTCCCGCGCTACACGTAATGTTCTCGTTCGGCATTGGATAGCTCGCTATCCTCTCCACAAGCCTCTGGGCAAAGGTGAAGGAACCCTCTTTGCCGATCTCACAGAGCAGTATGCAGAATTTCTCAACCCCGAAGCGCGCTACAGTGTCTGTCTGCCGGACACTATGATTAAGAAGTTTGGATAGGTGCTTTAACAGTTCATTGCCCTGAAGGTATCCGTGGGCGTCGGTATATGGTTTAAAATTGTCTATATCGAACATGACGATGGAGAAATCGTGGCTGTATCTTGCTGACCTATGAAACTCCTTTTCAAGGCGCTCCATGAAATAACGCTGATTTGCGAGCCCCGTAAGGCCGTCTGTAACTATAAGATGGCGCATATTCTTAAGGAGATTCACCTTCTCTATCATAAGAGATGAATATACACCCACGAGCGCCAGAATATCGAGTTCGTCCTTTAAAAACACCCTCTCAACAAAGTCGCATAGATAGACTATTCCATAGAGCTTCTCTTTTAAGACCAACGGCACGGCAACTATCGATCTTACCTCGAGCCTGGAGAACGGGTTTTCAGGCAGCTGCTCCTGCTCAAAGGCATCTAGCGCTATTGGGCCGGAACTATAATTTGACATTATCATCTTTGTCGCGGCGCAATCGTCGATACTCCAACGCATATTCTCTTTAAAACCCTCCAAATCGATCGACGCGATCAATTCCATCTCTTTCTCTTTCTCATCGTAAACCGATACCGCACCAGCCGGCATAGTGGCAAGGCTTGTGCCGTAGTCGAGAATAGCGAATGCCGCGTCCTTCAAATTGTCGATCTTCTCCATGTGGAGGCCCATCGAATGGAATACCTCCCTAACGCTAGTGACCCTCTCCCTGTCTTCAAGCCGTTTTCTCCGCTCGTCGATAATTGAAGAGATGAGCTTAGCGGACTTACTACCCAGGAGTTCAACATCCGGGGCTATTTCATCTTTTATCTTCAACCCCGTTTCAATCGATCCGGTAAGGTTTAATACCACATCCACAGCCTGCGTCTGTATCTCGCTTATATTATCCAATATCAATATCTTCTGCGTCCTGGCGAGTACTATGCCGGGCGCCTTGGGGTCGCTATCAAGCACAAAGGCTATCTCAACCAGCGGATCGTGGCCCAGGAGGTCGATGACCGAGGTGGCGCCTTTTGAGCACCCGACAATGCCCACACTTAACCTCTTGTTCAAGGATGGATCTTCTCTTTGATCTGTCATTTGAAAGGACCTCGCAGAGCGGAGGAAGTTAAAGTATTTTCTTAACTATAAACTTGATAAACTGGTTGAACTCTTTGAGGGGTATTTATCGGCCTATCTATCTCGAGTGCCTGTCGGCCACCTTGCTGGCCCCGTAGCTATCGGGCTTTGTTACGGCGACGTAGCCGCAGCCGGTTACCATGCCGACGACCTCTCGTATTATCTTCTTTGTATCGCCGTTAGTGCCCACGTCCAGATGTATCTCAACGGGCAGGCGGGCATAGCCGTTCTCCGAGAGCTTTTGCCTCAGGACGGAAGCGAGCTCAATGCTCATGGTAGTCTCGTAGATTATCTTGTGGCGAAGCGACATCACCTTGCCGCCCCGGCGCTTTTTATAGAAATAGCGCCCCCCGTGCCCTACCCTGTGTATGACGATCGCCGAGACAAAGACCGTTTCATTGGAGCGGAACGAATCGCTTCCTATTATCAGGTTATATTTTTGAGACGCGTCTTCCTCTATATAGGAGACGAGCTCTGAGAAGAGTCTCTCAAAATCTATGCGGCCGAAGGTAGGACTCTGGAACTCCAGCGTTTTAAGGTCGTCGAACAGAGGAGTCATGTAGAAGAATCTATAATAAATAACCGTAAAAGACAAGCATATTAATGATTTATTCTCTTTTATCTGAGGATATACAGATTTATAAAGCCGCCGGCCTGTGTAAGAAGCCAGAAAATAGCCGTAATCGTGCCTATAAGCCTGTGATGGCCGTTTATATAGGAGCGAACCGGGCCTCTATCTTCTCTAGAGCTATTTCCTTCACCCTCCCCACCGTTGCCCCTCTCCCATGCCCCTTTCGGTCCACTTAGGCGCGCCCATACCAGCAGCGTTACGCTTACGAGCGTTATGAGCGCCACAGCGCCGTGTAAGGCTATCCAGAGCGCTATATGAGGCTCTACGTCCCCTGCGTAGGAATGACCGAGGATATACCCGATGAGATAAAAGAAGACAAAAGACCAGCCGCCAACGAGCATCACCAGCATTACACGCTTGTGCATAAGGAAATTACTTGAACGCGCAAAGCACCAGGCGATAATAATGAGAGCGCATGCAAGCCCACCCCAGAGCATACCAACAGCGTAGAATATATCGGCGAATGAATACAATAAAAGCCTCCTCAAAGCTCTCTTAAAGCATTAGCTTAGCATAAAATCGGGCTTCAATTAAACTCTATTAAAACTCTGAAATCAAGGGCTAAAAAGAGGCCGAATTCAGTGAATTTCCCTCGTTTTAAAGACTAAAAACAGGGGGCCTGAAAAAAATCCCTTTTTTTATTAAAATTCTATTGTTTTTAATTAGTTACGTGCTCTCTTTTTGCTGGTATAGGGCCTTGTTTTATGTTAATATTAAAGGGTTTGATTCCCCTTAAATACTACATACTTAAAGGACTAAAAAATTTGAAGGATAAGACAAAAAAGAAGAATATCTCAAAGTCCGAGGAGGAGTACGGAGCCGACTCGATCAAGGTCCTCGGCGGCCTTGACGCGGTGCGTAAACGCCCCGCCATGTACATCGGCTCAACAGGCGCTCCGGGGCTCCACCATCTGGTCTATGAGGTCGTGGACAACTCGGTCGACGAGGCGCTGGCGGGCTTTTGCACGAAGATATCGGTCGTGGTCCATACGGATAACTCGGTTACCGTCATCGACGACGGGCGCGGCATACCGGTAGCCAAGCACAAACAGAAGAAAAAACCTACGGTCGAAGTGGTCTTAACAGAGCTTCACGCCGGAGGAAAGTTCGAGAGTAAGGCCTATAAGGTCTCAGGCGGCCTCCACGGGGTCGGCGTAACGGTAGTTAACTTCCTCTCCGAGTGGCTTGAGGTGGAGATAAAACGCGACGAGAAGGTATATTCGCAGAGCTACAAGCGGGGCAAACTTGTCTCACCGCTTAAGGTGACAGGCAAGACGAAGAAGACCGGAACGCGCATACATTTCAAGCCCGACGCCAAGATCTTCGACACGACCGAATTTAGTTTCGACACTCTAAGCCAACGCTTAAGGGAGCTATCTTTCCTGAACGCCGGGGTAAAGATAGATATAACCGACGAGCGCACCGAGAAGAGCCACGAGTTCCTCTATAAGGGCGGTATAACGAGCTTTGTAGAGCATCTTAACAAGAATAAGACCCCTATACATCCCAAACCCGTATATATAAGCGGTGAAAAGGAGAGCGTCCACCTGGAGCTTGCGCTCCAGTGGACCGAGGCCTACTCTGAGAATATCTTCGCCTACGCCAACAATATCAACACCACCGAGGGCGGCACCCACCTCTCAGGCTTTAAGAGCGCGCTTACAAGGACCGTAAACAGTTACGCTACTGAAAAAAATCTTCTTAAGGATATGAAAGAGACCCTTCAGGGCGACGACATCCGCGAAGGGCTTACGGCGGTCATAAGCGTAAAGCTCCCGGACCCCCAGTTCGAGGGTCAGACCAAGACAAAGCTCGGCAACAGCAACGTGGAGAGCTACGTAAAGAGCATCGTGAACGAGAAGCTAGGCGCCTTTTTGGAAGAGAACCCCTCGGTATCAAAAAAGATCATCAGAAAGGCCGTAGACGGCGCTAGAGCGAGAGAAGCGGCCCGCAAGGCCAAGGAGCTCATTAGGCGTAAGGGTGCGCTCGATAGCGCCTCTCTGCCCGGAAAACTGGCCGATTGTCAGGAGACCAACCCGGAGTTCTGCGAACTATTCATAGTCGAGGGAGACAGCGCCGGAGGAAGCGCCAAACAGGGACGAGACAGGAAGTATCAGGCCATACTCCCCTTAAAGGGAAAGATACTGAATGTCGAAAAGGCCAGGTTCGATAAGATCCTCTCCAACGAAGAGATCAGGACGATAATAACAGCGCTCGGATGCGGCATCGGCAAAGACGAGTTCGACCCGGCTAAACTTCGCTATAACCGCATCATCATCATGACCGACGCCGATGTTGACGGCTCGCATATCAGGACCCTGCTCCTTACCTTCTTCTATCGCCAGATGACGGCGCTTGCCGAGAACGGCAACCTCTACATAGCCGAGCCGCCTCTTTTCAAGGTAAAGAAAGGTAAGCGGGAGCAATATCTGAAGGACGAAAGCGAGTTCGAGGAGTTTATACTCTCAAGCGTCCAGGATAGCGTGGAGGTCATCTCAAGCGGCACAGGTAAGGCCAAAGGGCCGTCCGTAAAGGGAAAGAAACTCGTCGAGCTCTTAAAGAAACTCGGTAGATTCAATACTATAAGCGAAAGGGTCGGAAGGCGCGGCAAGGACCCCTATATTGTAAATGCCGTAGCCTGCTCCCCCAAAGTATTGGGCGGCGTCCTGAAAGACGAGAAGGCGGTTTTGAAACTAAAGAAAGATATCAAGAAAAATATAAATCTCTTTAGCCCGGGTGGCTATGATATCGAATTTTCCACTGAGAAGGACCCTGAGCATAAGAGCCTCGCCCTAAAGTGCGTCACCAAAAGGAACGGTGCGACTATTTCGACTCTGATAGACGGCGAATTTCTCTCCATGCCGGATCTTACTGAACTTAGAGAGCTTGGCAAGGATATCTCGGAGTTTGGCGCGGCGCCCTTTAATATTAAGATCAAAGATGAGTTGATAGAGGTCAACACGCTGAAGGAACTCATGGATCAAGTGCTAAGCATCGGCAAGCGCGGCCTCTCTATTCAAAGATATAAGGGGCTTGGCGAGATGAACCCCGACCAGCTCTGGGAGACGACGATGGACCCGGAGAAGAGGATGCTCCTTCAGGTAAAGATCGAGGATGAGGTCGAGGCGGAGAGCATATTTACAAAGCTTATGGGTGACCAGGTCGAGCCCAGGCGCGAGTTCATACAAAAACACGCCCTTGAGGCGCAAAACCTGGATATATAGGGGATAGCTCCATGACCAGTACAATAAAAGAGACATCTGGCAAGGTCGGGCTCTACGTAGACGTCGCCAATATCGCCAGAAACGGCGGCTACGGGATGCGCTTCGATATACTTAGGGATTTTGCCTGCCGTGAGCACGGAGAGCCGCTTCGCCTGAACGCCTACGTCGCCTATGACCAGGAACGCGCGAAGACGGACAACGACTACAAATACAGGACGCTCAATTTCTATTCCGCCCTGAGAGACCTGGGCTATAAGGTTATCGAAAAGGTCGTCTCATGGTATACAGACGACGACGGCAACAGGTTTGGCAAGGCCAATGCCGATCTTGATATGGCTGTCGACGCGCTCCTGCAATCGGAGAATCTCGACCGCGTTATGCTCGCAACAGGCGACGGTGATTTTATCGAGGTCGTCAGAGCTCTTCAGAACAAGGGATGCCGGGTCGAGGCCGTGGCCTTTCAAAACGTATCGAGCAAACTAAAACGGGAGGTAGACCTCTTTATGTCCGGCTACCTCATACCGAACCTTCAGCCCATAGAAGACCACGATAACGAGAAGAAGCCCTGGGGTACCATGGGTTCAAAAGTGCGTGGAATATGTTATACCTACAACAGTCAGAAGAATTTCGGTTTTATGAGGTACCTTAAGGAAATCGGTCCGGGGCTCTGGGTCACCGACACCCGCAGGGACGATTCTCCCTATGGTACGGCTTTTGCCCACGAGTCAAGCTTTGAGCCGGGCACCGACTTCTTTCACCTGCCCAGCCGGGACCATATATTCGAGTTCGAACTCTCAAAGGGCGATAAGGGCGTACAGGCCTCCAATATAGTCAAGGTCTATCCGCTAAAAACATCTTAAGCCCCCCTGCCCTAAACTTCTATTACGCTCTATCACTCTTCTGCCTCTTCATCAATATCCTTCTTCTTTTCGAAGAGATGTGCCACTACTATTGAAATGAGATAGAGTACCATGATGGGCGCGGCCATGAGAGTCTGGCTGAATATATCCGGCGGTGTAAGAAGTGCGCCGACAATGACCGAAGAGAGAAGAGCGTATTTCCACCAGCCAATTAATTTTTTTGACGTTAGAAGACCGAGCCTTGATAGTACTAGAACAAAGAGCGGCATCTCGAATACGATCGCGAAGGCAAGGAGCATCTTGGTGGCGAATGAGAAGTAGACCCCCATTGAGAGGACTGGCCTTAGCTCAGCGGCGGCGTAGCTTAAAAGAAATTTAAATGCCACCGGAAAGACGATGAAATAGGCGAAGAGTACGCCTAAGGAAAAGAAGAGAACTGAAAGCAGGACAATGGGAAAGAACCATCGTTTTTCATTACTTAACAGTCCAGGCGCTGTAAAGGCCCATATCTCATAAAATATCACCGGGCTGGCGATGACTATCGAGGCTGTAAGGGCGACCTTCAGATAGGTATAAAAAGGCTCTATTACGCCTGTAAAGGCGAGAAACTCGTTACCTTCGGGAAGGGCCGCAAGCACGGGGGCGGAAAGCAGCGCGTAGAGATAATCCGAGAAGTAATATGTAACTACAAAGGCCAGGGCTATGGCAATGACTGAGGTAACGAGCCTCTTCCTCAATTCCGTCAGGTGGTGAATAAGAGAGTTCTGAGGACTATCACTGCTAACGCTCAACTCCCCCCCTCCCCCTCTTTTTTAGACCCCTCCCCCCTGGCTGTTCTCTTTTTTATTGTCTTCTTTGCCGCCGTCTTTGCCGTCTTTGCCGTCTTTTTTTTAGGCTTTACTACCTTCTCTAAAGGCTCTTCGGCAACCTTTGCCTCGG
>CBDVCO010000084.1:0-8471 GCA_965372515.1 uncultured bacterium
AAAACATACGGTCGATGTAGAAAAGACCATTGAAAGAAAGGTGCGTGAGTATTCAGCCAGTCTTAAGAATCGTGGAAATGACGAGATGGTCAGCAGCGGGTATATTACATATCCGACAGGTTGGGTGATCAAGAAGAGTATCCTCCTTTCGTCCGGTGGTTTCGAGGTGAATGCAAACTCAGGAGAAGATTGGGAGTTGATGTCCAGGCTCTATTACAGACATCGGGTAAAGTTAAAAGTATCCTTCAGGCCCACTTATTTCGTGAGAATTCACCCGAATAATACCGGCGCTGAGATGTCGGCCTATACAGCTACCATTAGGTTTAGAGATGACCTGGTAAGATATATCAAAGAGTGTGATTTCGTATCGGAAGATAGAAAGAAGGTCTTGATCTCTTTGGTGCTTCTGCGTACAAGCAGGCTGTCGTTTTCAAGGGCCAAGTTAAAAGACGGGTGGAAGAACCTACTCTTATCCGCACAACTTAATCCGTCTGTTCTGTTGAGAAACGAGATGCTCTACGTATTAAAGAGGGGTTTTCTTCCGGCGACGTTGTATAGAGCGGGAAAAAGACTAATGCATGGAGTTTGATATGAAAGTCGGCAATAAGGCTTGGAAATTAATTAGATCATTCGTTCTCTTCGTCTTCGAGAGTGTTTTTTCCACTATCAAAGGAAATAAACCAATCGATAAGACGAAGATCAAGAAGATCTTAATAATGCCTCCCGGAGGGATTGGGGACATGGTGCTTGTCTTCCCGGCAATGGCTGCGCTTCAGGATAATTTTCCAGGCGCTTCCATTACTATAGTTACTGCCCGGACCGCCAGGAAGGTTTTATCGCTCTCCCGGCAAAGCGATAACCTCGATGAGATCGTTGATTATGTCTATTCTAATCCAAATGCGAAGTTCAGGACTATCGTTGAAAAGTTCTTTCTTATTTTATGGCTGAGGGCAAAACGTTTCGATCTCATCTATTCCACGGGCAGGGGAGGCGGGTTGAGGTTAGAGCCTCTGATGAATTTCTGGATAGGAGCCCCGCATAGATTGGGTTTTAAGGGAGACAGTGCTCGTTCGCTGAATACTGTTGCTATTGAATTTAAGGAGGATATCCCTATCCTTGAGCAGAACCTCGCGGTCCTTAAGGCCGCGGGCCTGAAAATTACCAATGAGAAGATCGAGCTTCATGTTCCAGAGAAAGATATGCTGGTAGCCAGAGGTCGTCTTCTAGAAGCCGGCCTGGAGGATTCCTATCCTTTAGTTGCGATACATCCAGGCGCCGCTTTCATGGCTAATTTCAAGTCCTGGCCAATTGAGAATTATATCTCTCTTATTAAAATTCTCTTACAGGAGAACAATGCCAAAGTAGTTTTGATTGGAAGCCCGGGTGAAACCAGTATTGCCGATGAAATCATCAGGCAGGTTGATCTTCCTGACGTTATTAGTCTTGCAGGCAAGACAACTATTGCCGAGATGGCCGGGGTCATAAAGCTATCGCGCCTCTTTATTGGAAACGATTCCGGACCGTTACATCTTGCCACGGCACTCGCAAAGCCTGCTATCGGCCTCTTCGGTCCGACGTCGCCCGCACAAATATTGTCCGGTGCAGATAGTTGCATTGTAATAAAAAGGGAGCTAGCGTGTAGTCCCTGCTATACGCATATGGATAGTTTCTCGCCGCCGTGTAACTCTCAGGGCCATCCCGAATGTATGAAAGATATTCGGGTTTCTCAAGTAGCTGATGCGGCAAAACGTTTACTATCGGTTAGTCTGATGGAGGTCCATAGCGATGCTAAGCTCTCTCATATATAGAGTCAAAAATCGTGAGAACGCGTTCTTTGATCGCCTCTATCTCATCGTTAAATATTTGATTAATTTCAGTTTTCCCTGTTCCAGGCCTTTTCATAAGATGCTCTGGTGGGAAAGAAAGATAAGGCGCGCTCTGTGGGGGTGGCTTCTCAGGGTATTCTATTACACGCCTCTGTTTAAATCACTCTGCCATAAGGTTGGGAAGAATCTTAATTTGATTGAGGGGCTTCCTTACACCAATGAGAATTTGACTATCAGGATCGGTGATAATGTGAGGATCTACGGAAGCGCCGGATTTAACGGTTATAAGGTTTACGAGAAGCCTCTGTTGGAGATCGGCGACGATACGTTTATCGGACCGGATGTAAGGGTCGGCGTTGGAAAAGAGATCAGGATCGGGAACCATTGCCTGATCGCGGCGCGGGTTTTTATGGCAGACCATGACGGGCATCACCTGGACTGGGAAAAGAGGAGAGCGAACCAATCGGTAGATAAGCAGGATATAAGGCCGATCATTATTGAAGATGATGCCTGGGTAGGTGAGGGTGTTTTTATCTGTAAGGGTGTAACGATTGGAAGAGGCGCAATTGTTGCGGCCCGTTCGGTGGTAACTAAAGATGTGCCTCCGTTTGCGGTAGTTGCCGGTAATCCGGCAAGAGCTATAAAGAAAGAATAGATACGATCCTGGTGGGTTGTTTTTATTATAAGGAGGTTTTAAGTGATTAATCTATTGGGCATAGGGCTTGATTATATGATGCTTGAGAAAGATCCCGTAAGGGGAGATGTCTGGCAGAGGCAAAGGACGTATGCTGAGGATTTGAATAAGTTTTACCTTGTTATCTATGCTCCCAAGAAACGCGCGCGTTACAGATGTTTCGATGGCGACGAGAAAGTCAAGGTGATACCTACGGATTCTATAAGCAAGGCGACTTTTTTGTACGACGCTCTGGTTAGAGGGTGGAAGGTATGCAAGGAGAATAAGATAGACGCCCTGACGGCAGAAGACCCCTTTCTGACCGGGCTTGTAGGCCTGATATTAAAGAAGAGGTTCAAGGTGCCTTTGAATGTACAGATCCACGCGGATATCTTCGACAATCAGTATTGGATGAGGTTGCGTTTTATAAACCGTATCTTCAACAGGCTTGCAAAATTTGTAGCCAGGCGTGCTGATTCTATCCGTATAGGCACCCATTATGAGAAGGATAAGGTTAGTAAAATGCTCGGGATACCCGCTGAAAGAATAAATGTCATCCCGGTTAGTGCTGACGTCCGGAAGTTCTCCATAGCTCCGGGCAACGTCAATAAGAAAGAACTGCTGCGTGAGCTTGGGTTGGAACGATTTAAGTCTATTGTTGTCTCTGTAGGACGGCTTAAACATCAAAAGGACTTTCCGACCTTGATTCAGGCAATGAATGAGATACGCCGATCATGCCCTGATACGGCGCTCTGCATCCTTGGTGAAGGTCCCGAGCGTGAGAGGATAATGGCCGATGTTGACAGGTTCGACCTCCATGACAGCGTTGTTCTTACCGGGGCGGTCTCTCATGAGGAGGTTGCCAAATACCTAGCGGCATGCGACGTCTACGTTATGCCGTCGATATATGAGGGGACCTGTATCGCGCTGGCCGAGGCCTGTATTGCAGGAAAGCCGGTTGTCTCTACGGCTTTTGCAGGCGCCCATGATCTGATCATTGACGGTGAGACAGGCTATCGTGTTCCGATTAAAGACGCCAGTGCGATTGCCCAAAGGATCATCTATTTACTTAACCATTCGGATGAGGCTCGCGCAATGGGAGTCATGGCCAGAGATCACGTTACAAAAATGTTCAGTGAAGACAAAAACGTTCGTGGAGTGGTTCGAATGTGGAAGAAGACCGCCGATAGCGGCGTTCTGGGTTAGTTAACGTACGGGAGAAATGTTTTGCCGATTTATCTTTTTTTAATACTCCTGATCCCGTTTGAGGTGCAGCCTCTATTGTCGAGGAGCATTATGGGGCTGACGGTAATTAAATGGGTTGGTCTGTTGGCGGTTGTTGTGGCCTTGTCGGAGAATCTGAAAAGCGGCAGGCAGTTCCGACTTACAGAGAGCAAGCAGGGTAAGATGTTTATCTTACTCCTTGCCGTGGTCTTTCTCTCCTGGTTTATGCAGGGGTACTGGTCCCTTACACAGAGTGCTCAGATGTTTACTTCATTTGCGATATTCTTTTTTGTGACCTTGAGCATGGTGAACTCAGCTCAGAGAGCAAGGCTTGTCATGTGGACTGTCGTTTTTTGTATGTTTCTTGCTTCTGTCGACGTTATCAGGGATTTCAGGTGGTATTACGCAGTCTATGGAATTAATGTCCGCCCGGGGGGTCTTTTCAGGGACCCGAATTACTATGCGCTATCTGCCCTCATGGTCATGCCTTTCATATATTACCTGCTTAAGACTACCACCCGTGCCATATTGCGGCTTGGGCTCTATGCGATTTTGTTTGTAGATAGCGTCGCCCTGGTATTATCACTCTCCCGTGGCGCTTTTGTCGGACTGGCAGGAATGGTATTAACCGTAATCCTTCTCTCGAAAAAGAGATCAAAAGCCTTTGTCACATTGGGAGTAGTTATTATTTTAGTAGTGCAATTTGCGCCTGATAGACTCTGGGAGCGCTTTTCACAGACGCGCATTGCGGAGGATGAAGCTACTTTCGGGACAACGGCTTCTACGACCAGGCGATGGCTCCTGGTAAAGGCCGGTGTTGCAATGATAAGTGATCATCCGATAAAAGGGGTCGGGATCGGACAATTTAAGCCCGCATCCGTCCTCTATGAACCGATGCTTTCTAAACCAGGGGTGGCCCATAATACATATCTTGAGATGGCGGCGGAAATGGGCCTTCCCGCTTTGTTGCTATTTCTTGGAATAATCTTGTACACGTATAGGGATCTAATGCGAATGCGCCGGAGAGTAAAGGAAGACCCTGAGCTATCGCTGTTGATAAACGCGCTTATAGTGTCGATGACCGGTTTCGTTGTTGCAGGTAACTTCCTGAGTGGACTTAATACCAAGCTCTTTTGGCTCATGGTCTTCGTTGTTATCGCCCTTAAGCGTTCTCTTATCGTCCAGGATGCTGTTGAACTTAAGGAGAGTGACACGGTGAACCGGGGTATTGAACAGGCCGCCACGAAACAGGTGGCTCGCTGTTGAGGAGATAATTATGAGGAGTATGAACTACATGAATAGCCCGGCGCAAAGAAGAGACTTAAATGAAGAGTTCTCTTCGACCGGCCTGGATGAATTACTCAGTAAGGCCGCCGAAGACCTCTTTAAGGAGAGTCCGGATAGTGCTATTGCCCTGATACTTACAGGAAGCGCCGCCAGGGGAGAGCTGTCTTTTGTTCCGGACGTTAGTGGCACGACAAGGCATCTGGGAGATGTGGAGTTTTTATTGGTCTGCGAGCCCGGCTCCGGAGGTAGTGCGCTTGCAAGGTGGTTTGAAAGAAGGCTTGCGCGGTTGCTCGAAGATAACGGCATAGAGACATCCGTAGATGTCGGCTATGTACGCCCCGATTACTTTGCTCGTCTCAAGCCCCATATCTTCGGTGTTGAATTAAAGGACCACGCGAAGGTCCTTTATGGGGATGAGTCGATCCTTGAGATGATCCCTGATCTTAGCGCTAAGGATATCCCCCGCCTCGATGCCCTCCATCTTCTATATAACCGCATGGTGGAGCAGATGATGCGCCTGGACGGTCTTCTTAACGGAGGTGCTGAGGATATAAAGAAGGCGCATTATCAAAATATTAAGTTTACGCTTGACGCAGGCGGGTCGTTGCTGGTCTTTCAACGCAAATACCGGACGACATATCATGAACGCGGCAAGCTTATAGGGGAAGCGGTAGAGGCTATAGATCATTCTTTTACACGCAAAAGTCTGGCAAAATTGCCTGAACAAGTAAGGCATTGGACATCAATAAAACTAAATCCTCTAAAGGACGAAATACTCGCCTGGGACGGTTCACCGTCTAAAGTCGAAGCCAATAGAGAAGTCGTGCTTAAGGGTTGGTTGGAGTTGCTTCGTATGGTTTATAGCCTATGGATCTGGGAGATGAATAACCACCTCGACGGTAAATGGTCGAATGAAATGGAGACGTTACTAAAGCGCTATCTTAAGCGTGAACGTTTCGCTTCCAGAGCGCACGGTTGGGCAAAATGGGTCTCCCGCGTACGAAGCAGTGGAGACGTGCCGTATGTGCGCCTGTTTAAACTCTTTCCTGTAGGCAGCCCCAGGGCATTGATCTACGCCTCTGCCGCACTGTTATATTTTTCATTACCATATGCGCTGGAAGGTTACGTCCCGGAAGAGAGTGGAGATAGTATCTGGAAGAGCAATGCCAGAAAGGCCGGTAAATTATTGCCGGGTTTCAACGGGGTAATCACCACGGATTGGCCCTCGATCTGCGGCAGTGTCGTGGGGAGCTGGGAGGAGCATGTAAAAAATGGTTAAGGCAATAAAAAATGATAAAAAGATATCCATCTTCATACTGATCGACGCTCTTGGTTGGACCTATGTGAAGGGCTCGGACTTTCTTAAGGGTGAGGCAGAGGTGAAGATGGGGGTAAAGTCCATTCTCGGCTTTAGCTCCGCGGCCATACCTTCGATACTTACGGGTAAGATGCCCGATGAGCACGGCTTCTGGTCGCTTTTTTTGAGAAACGAAGACGGCTCGCCTTTTGCCTGGTCGAGGAGCGCCGGGACTATACTTCGCCTCATGCCGGGGCGTGTCGCGCGTAAGGCAGTCGAAGAGGTCTCCAGAAGATACCACGGCTATACGGGTTATTTCGAGACATATCTGATCCCGCTCGACGAGCTTCCAAGCTATGATATCTCGGAGAGGCGCTCCATATACGCCCCCGGCGGCCTTGAGCCATCCACCTCTATATTCGATCTCTGGGAGGCTTCCGGGGTGAACTATAAATCGTTTAGTTATAAGGACGGCACGGACGAAGAGCTTTTTAAAAAGGGGAAAGAGGCGCTTAAGAGCGATGACCTGAGCGCGCTATTTATATACCTCTCGGGTATGGACGCTTTTTTGCACAAGCAGTGCAAGGATAAAGAGGCCTTTGCCTTAAAACTCGCTGACTATGAAGCGAAGATCCTGGAGCTTATCAACACTGCGAAGGACTCTTACGATGAGGTAAGGTGGTTCCTCTTCTCGGATCACGGAATGACGCCCACTACCTCTACCGTCGATCTGATGGAAGAGGTAAAAAAGGCGGGACTTGATCATGGTAAGCAGTACAAGGCGTTCTATGATTCGACCATGGCAAGGTTCTGGTTCAGGGACAGGGCCGCGCGTGATATAATAAGGATATGCCTTGAGGGCCGCGATTTCGGCAGATGGCTCGAGGCCGGGGAGCGCGAGGGGCTAGGGCTTAGCTTTAAGGACAACCGCTACGGCGACGACGTATTCCTCATGCGCCCGGGGTGTATTATAGAGCCGAGCTATATGGGAAACGAGGCCCCCGATGGGATGCACGGCTTCCACCCGGATGATGAGTACGCGGACGCCTCGTTCTTTACAAACGTTGATAACGGCTACAGGCCTGAGCGCATTACCGCCTTCTTTGACGTCATGCGTGAGGAGACACTGGGTTTATGACGAGGTCCGGAGAAAAGATAAAGATAGCGCATTTTCTGAACTCAAATGTGATCGGCGGGGTGGAGCACCATGTTATTCTGCTCGTCAACAATCTCGCCAGAGACGCTTTTGAGCCTCTCGTTGTCTGTCCTCCGGTGCTCGCGGGGCTGCTTAGGCCGTACCTTAAAGGGGATGTAAGGGTTGAGCCTATTGAAGTTAGGAATTTCTCAAATATCAGGGAGATGATACGGCTGGTGAGTTTTCTTCGCAGAGAAAAGGTGGATATCGTCCACGCGCATCTCTTTAACGCGAGCAGGATGTCGCATATGCTCGCCAAGCTCGCGGGCGTGCCTTATACCATAGAAACGAGCCACGTACGCGAGGCATGGAGAAAGGGACTCTTGAAGACCTGGTATGGCATTGACAGGCTGATGGCCGTATTTACCGACCGTTTTATAGCCGTATCCGAGGCCAATGGCGATTATCTGGTAGATGTAAAGGGCATTGATCGGGAAAAGGTAACGGTGGTGCCCAATGGAATTGATATTGATGGTTTCGATGTTGAAGGAGATGATGAACGCGTGAGCATACGGACGGAACTGAATATCGCCGAAGATAGACCCGTTATTACCGCCGTTGCGAGGCTTGAGCCCCAAAAGGGGCATAAGTACCTCCTGGACGCGGTGCCGTCTGTTATTGAGGCTCATCCCCGGGCGCTCTTCCTCCTTGTGGGCGACGGCGCTTTGAGGTCTGAGTTGGAGGCCCGGGCCAAGAGGCTTGGTATTTCGGAGTATATTATCTTTGCGGGATTTCGCAAAGATGTCTCTCAGATACTGAGTGAGTCGACTATCTTTGTCCTCCCGAGCCTATGGGAGGGGCTCCCGCTTGTGGCTATAGAGGCCTGTGCCGCAGCTACGCCGGTCGTGGCCACATCTGTAGACGGCACCCCGGAGGCCATTAGGGATAAGGATACCGGGGTCCTTATTGAGCCCGCGAATTTCGAGGCAATTGCCGTGGCCATTACCTCGCTCCTGGATGACCCCGAGG
>CBDVCO010000085.1:0-8454 GCA_965372515.1 uncultured bacterium
ATTGGTAGCGCGGAATAAAGCCACACTGGTGTGGGATAATTTTAAAATTTAAACATATAAGGGGGTATTTTACAAGTACCGGACTTAGGCCCGACATACGATCAGGAAGGTCAAAAAGACGACTCTATCACTCGGCCGTTCAGGGGCTGAATGGGGCGGCAGTTCTCACCGACGACCCTTCTAAGGCGCTCGATCTGGGCGCCAGGGAGCGGAAACGGGTCGCGGAATATGAGCCACTTCACACCCTCTGTACAAGGCGGGCTCGTATGAGAACCCGTGTAGCCATAATAGGCAGGGTCAGGCGGGATAAAGTCAAAAGGGTCGATCAGCAAAGATTCGTCATGCTCATTTGCCAATCTGAATTGCTCAAGAGACTCAATGAGAGGATTAAAGTCTTTCTTAGCTTCACCCTCTGCAATAAAAACGGAGAGCACCATATGCCCGCCGTCCTCTCCAATATGGACGAGGTGGGCCTCCAGCTCATAGCGCCTGGACTCTACGAGGTGCTCTGAAGGAGAGTGGAAGTGTATCTCTTCGAGGCGGTACTTAACGCCTTCCAGAGTCAGGAAAGAATCCTCAAAAGGGCCCACCTTTACGGTATGCTTTGCGCTATAAAGCTTTAAAGGCTCTTCGCTGTAAGAGAAACCAATATCCGGAAGCTCTCCTGTAATAGGCGCGACAATATCTATTGGCGACTGGCTCTCGCCGATAGAGCAGAATTTATGCCAGTGCTCAGGGCCGTTCGTTCCACTATACCACCAGAGCAACTCTTCTTCCTTACCACTGTCCGCCATATAATTAGTCCTCTTACGGGTCTGTTAAAAAAACGGGCCGCGTTCCTTTAAGAGCGCGGCCCGCTTGAATAAAATATTATAAAAAAATGCTACTTAACGGCCCTGAGCGCGCGGTCGTTTACAGGCTGAACAGGACGATTATTTGCTTCCACTATATCGCCAAACGCCTTGATCTGCTTTTTACTCATCTCAATCGACTCGTTTAATACAAGCCACGTCACACCCTCGCTGCAAGGTGGTGTGGTAAGAGAGCCCGAGTAGGTCGTATATTTCTTCGACTCCGGTAAAAGTTCCGCCGCCTTCATGACCACTCCAACGTCCTTATGGTCGCCGGCATGAAGAGGCAGGTTGTTCCAGGCATTATCAAAGTTCGCGTTATGCCCTCCTTCCTCTATCATAACACCGACAACGGCGAGCGCGCCGTCCTTGCTCTTATGGACAAGGTGCATCTCCATCTTTGCGTGCTCACCGTCCACGGTATGCTCGCTTGGTCCGTGAAAGTGGAACTGGAGGAGGTTGAAACTCTTTCCGTCTACCACAATGGAACTGCCGGAGTCGTAGTTGGCTTGAATGGTATGGCCGTTATTTACGATATCGAGTTTTGACGTCTTATAATTAAACTCTATGGCGGTAAGCCCCGCGGGACTGGCGTTGGTTATATTTATGGGCGACTGCGACTTGCCGTCCTTACAGGCCGAGAAATCGGCCGAGAGATCGCCCCAATGCGACGGGCCGTCCGGTCCTTCGTAACCCCAGTGCGGCGCCGCGTGCCCCTTGTCCTTATGGCCGCCGCCGTCTCCCCCGCCCGACTTTGCCTCACTTATTGAATAGATACTTAAAACTAAGACTGCCAAAGCCAGAGACAAGAGAGAGCCTTTTAAAATCTTTCTAAAAATAGTCATATTGCGATTCTCCTTTTCCGTTTAGATTATAATTAAAAAATCATTCACCGAGGAGTTCGTGCAGCGTCTCTATCTTGATAACAACATACTCCTTTACGCCTGCGGGAAGGTTTATACTCACCTCGTCGTCGGCCGCCTTGCCCAGCAGCGCCTTACCTATGGGAGAACCGACCGATATCTTGCCGTTACGCGGGTCCACCTCTTCGGGCGTGACGAGTTCATAGACCACCTCCTCGCCGGTATCCTGATCTTCAAGAGAGACCTTTGAACCGAAGGCCACGGCGTCTCTGGGGAGATCGTCAAGCTTAAGACTGCTTAACGCCTCGACCCTGTTGGTCAACTGGGACACCCTCGCCTGAAGAAAGCTCTGCCTCTGCTTGGCCGCGTCGTACTCTGAGTTCTCACTCAAATCCCCATGGGCCGCGGCGGTCTTCAACTCTTTTGGAACATCCACCCTGAGTTCTCTCGTAACCTTCTTGAGCTCCTCTTCAAGGCGCTCAAGCGCTGGAAATTTCTTCATCTCTATCTCCAAAAAAATATATTAACAGCCGGATCAAATACGGCCTGTCACTCTCGATCAAGCATTACAACGGATTCTATATGAAATGTCTGCGGAAACATATCGAGAAAAGCGGCTCTTTTAATAACGTATCCGCTATCCCTTAAACAAGAAATGTCCCTTGCAAGCGTCGGCGGACTGCAAGAAACATATATGATACGGCGCGGGGCGAGCTTAACCAGCTCTCTCATTGTCTTTACACTACCACCACTTGGTGTCCCGCCCCTTGGTGGGTCTAATACTACCACATCCCAAGGCGGGCTTGCAAGGGTTTTGGCCCCCTTATTCTTTACCCATTTGAGCACGTCCGCGCACTCAAATTCAGGATTTTTATCACCCTTGACGGAGGCGTTGGCCCTTGCGAAGTCCACGGCAAGGCTATCTATCTCGACACCTGTTACGCTCCCGGCCTCTTCGGCGAGCGCGAAAGTAATGTTACCTACGCCTGAGAAGAGATCGAGCACGCGCGTGCTCTTATCTAACGCGCCCATCTCACACACCTTCTCAACCAGGAGATTATTTTGTGCCGTATTTACCTGCGTAAAAGATCCGCTTGGGGCCTTAAGTTCTCTGCCCGATACCGTAAAATAGATATCAGTCTCGCCGTATTTTTTTACACTCGTAAACGGGCCATCGCGACGCCCAGCCTTGTTCTTACCCCTGCCCTTGCTCCTTAAAAGTTCAACCCCTTTAAGAAGAGGCGTGGCGGATAAAAAATCCATTTTACCGAATGCGAACGGCTTTATGGAATAAAGCGACGCCACGGTCCTGTTGTCACGCTCGCTTAGCGCGATCTCAATATGGCAAAGCCCGTGCTCCTTACCCTTTAAGAGTTTTTTTAATACCGCAAATGTCTCGTTCACCTCTGGCACGACCAGAGGGCATTCCTCTATATCGACGAGCGTATGCGAAGAGGCGGCGAAGAAACCCCACTTGTCGCCGTCTATCTGAAAGCGCGCCCTTGAGCGGTAGTTATAGGGCTCTTTAGCCTCAATAGGGGAGTCGAATGCGGGAAGCTCAACACCTCCTATCCTCTCCAGGGTCTCCTTTAATATACGCTCCTTCCACTCGACCTGTTTTGGATACGATATATTTTGCCACGCGCACCCGCCGCAAAGGCCGAAGACCGGACATTTTGGCTTTATTCTATCCGCACTCGGCTCTAAGATCTCTTTGATCTCGGCCTCGGCAAAGCTCTTCTTATCTTTTGTTATCGTAACGCTTAGCTTGTCGCCGGGCACGGAGAAAGGGACAAAGACGACTTTGCCCTCGATCCTCCCAAGCCCCCTGCCGCCATAGGTAAGCGAGGTTATCTCAACTTCTTTTGTCATGATTCTCTTTTTTTTGGAGGTTTTTTTGTATTAGGACTAAGCCTTGCCGACGAGTTTCTTTATCTTCTCCACAGCGCTCATGGCGTCTGAGCCGTACTCGTCCGCCCCAACGCGCTCGGCGAACTCAGGGGTAACCACCGCGCCGCCGACTATGGTCACGGCCTTTATGCCCTCTTTGTGAAGGAGTTTTATTACGTTATCCATCTCCATAACGGTCGTGGTCATTAACGCGGACAAGCCGACTATATCGGCCTTATGTTCCTTCGCCGCCTCAAGGATCTTGTCGGCCGGAACGTTCTTGCCAAGATCGATGACATTAAAACCGTGGTTCTCAAGAAGCGTGCATACAATATTTTTCCCGATATCGTGGATATCTCCCTCGACCGTGGCCATGACGACCGTACCCATGCTCGGGCCGGAGGTTTCGTCAAACTCTTTCTTAAGCCTGGTAAAACCCTTCTTCATGGTATCGGCCGATAAGATGACCTGGGGGAGATAATAAATATTGGCCGCGAATAGCCGCCCGACTTCATTAAGGCCCTTTAAAAGCCCTTCGTTACTTACTTTCATTGGCGGAAGGCCCTCGCCGAGCGCCTCTTCAATAAGTGGCACGATATGCTCCTCGTCTCCCTCTATCACCGCTGTTGCGAGCTTATCTCTTATGCCGAGTTCCTTTGCTGGTTTCTTCCTGGCCTTCTCCTGCTCTTTCTCCCCGCCCTTATCCCGATAGCGCTCGACATACTCCTCTGCCCGAGTGTCCTTATTAAGAAGGACACGGCTGGAGAAGAAGGCGTCCATGATAGAGGCGTTTTTCGGGTTCACGATCGCGCTATCAAGACCCGCGGCAAAGGCCATTGTGAGAAAGGCGGAATTCAAGAGCGACCTTTGAGGAAGGCCGAAGCTGATATTGCTCACACCGAGTGTCGTCGAGAGGCCGAGCTCTTTTTTAACGAGCCTTATCGCCTCAAGCGTCACGAGCGCGCTCTCGGGCATGGCGCTCACCGTCATGGCGAGACAATCTATTACAATATCTTCTTTCCTGAGCCCCGCCTTTAACGCGCGCTCAAGGATCTTCTTTGCTACTTTCAGCCTCGCCTCGGCTGTTTCAGGTATCCCGTCGTCGTCGAGCGCAAGGCCGATGACCGCCGCGCCGTATTTTTTTACGAGAGGCAGGATCGTATCGAGCTTTTTTTCCTCACCGCTGACCGAATTTACAAGCGCCTTCCCGTCGACTGCCTTGAGCCCCTCCTCTATCGCGCTAATATTAGGTGAGTCGACCACAATAGGGAGCATGGAGTTTTCATTTACACAAAATACCGCCCTCCTCATGGCGAGCGGTTCGTCAATGTCGGGCACGCCGACATTGACGTCGAGAGTATCGGCGCCGGCCTCCATCTGGGAGCGGGCCTCTTCCCTTATCATGGAGGTCTTGCCCTCTTTGATCTGGGCGGCGAACTTCTTTCTGCCGGTAGGGTTTATCCTCTCGCCGATTATGATCGGCGCGAAGACCCCGCCAAAGAGCGTAAAAGAACCCCTTGAAGCTAAAGCCGTAAAAGGACGCTCGCCACGGCTCGCCGGCTTAACGGCCCTGAAGGCCTTAGACATGACCAAGATATGATCGCTCGTGGTCCCGCAGCAGCCGCCGAGAATCCTAACCCCCGCGTTCGCGAGCCCTTCTACACGCTCGGCCATAAAGTCGGGCGAGTCGGGGAATACGGTATCCTCTCCCTTTAGCTCAGGGATACCGGCATTGGCCTGGGCTATGAGAGGGCGGTTGGTGACGTTACTCATAGCGGCTATCGCGCTGAATATCCCGTCTATGCCGAGCGAGCAATTAGCGCCTATCACATCCGCGCCGAGAGCGTCGGCAGTGATAGCGAAGGCCTCCGGGGAAGTGCCGAGCATCGTCTTCATGGATTGATCGAATGTCATTGTCGCGACCACAGGAAGGCCCTGGCCTTTAGCGGCGATTATCGCGGCCTTGACCTCCTTTATATCCATCATCGTTTCAATAATATATAGGTCGGCCCCGCCCTCCTTTAGCGCACAGGCCTGCTCGCTAAATATCTCTACTGCCTCGTCGAAAGAAAGATCGCCCACAGGCTCGATGAACCTCCCTATAGGGCCGATATCTCCGGCGACAAAACCGGCCTCACCGATCGCTTTTCTGGCGTTTTGAGCGGCGGCGACATTAATTTCCTTTAGTTTATTCTCAAGCGAGTACTCTTCGAGCTTAACGCGGTTTGCGCCAAAGGTGTTGGTCGTAGCGATATCCGAGCCCGCCTCTTTATAGGCCGCGTGGACCTTATAGACAATATCGGCGTTGGTCAGGTTCAGCTCATCCGGGCACCCGCCGGGCTTAAGCCCAAGCTTTTGAAGCATAGTGCCCATGCCCCCGTCGAATACCAGCGGACGCTCGGATAATTCCTTTAAAAAATCTCGTGCCATAATTCCCTTTTCCTTAGCGGATTACAGAGCCTTCAAATTCAGAGGAGGCCAAAAGTTTGTGCTATTTTATACCTTTATGAGAGAGGTATCAAGTAAAGAACGTACGGGCTCCAGTCAACCTTCGTAGCGTTAAATAACAACTAATCAAAAGAGGGGGGAAACCTGCAAAAAAGGACTGGACAAAGAGAAAGCGGCGTGATATTTGATGCTCATTATGGCATTTAACAGAGCAGACGCAACGAGATTACGGGAGATCAGGCACCACCTGAACAGCCTTCATATATACTGCCGCCTGCACTCGCTCGGCATAAGCCATAAGACCTCTATGCGCATATCAAAGATCTGGGAAAGGTTCATCCACCCGATCATCTACTGAGCCCAATTTACAAAACTACTTCAAGTTTAACGCCAGGAGCCTCATCTCGGTCATCTCGTCAATGGCGTAACAGACCCCTTCCCTGCCGAAGCCGCTCATCTTCACACCGCCGTAGGGCATATTGTCCACCCTGTAGGTCGGTATATCGTTTACCACCAGGCCGCCGACCTCTAGCTCTTCATATGCGTAGAATATGCGCTTTATATCATTCGTAAAGAGCCCGGCCTGAAGGCCGTAGAGCGAGTGGTTGACCATTTCGACTGCATCGGAAAAATCCTCGTATGGCTCAAGCGTTACAACAGGCGCGAAGACCTCGTTTCCGCAGACCTTCATCGACGGCTTGGTATCGGTCAGTACTGTCGGCTGGAAGAACTGCCCTTCACTCTTACCGCCCGTCAGAACCTTTGCGCCACCCTCCACAGCCTCCTTTACCCAATCCTCAGTCCGCTTTAGAGACCCCGTATCTATCAACGGCCCGACCTCTGTAGCATCGTCCATGGGGTCGCCAAGCTTCAGCGCCTCGACCTTTTCCACAAAAAGCTTCTTGAACCTATCGAAGACCTTCTTGTGTGCGTATATCCTCTGGATAGAGATACAAATTTGACCCGCGTACGAGAAGGCCCCTATAACGCACCTGGCCGCGGCGAACTCGATATCCGCGTCGTCGTGGATGATGAGCCCGGCGTTTCCGCCAAGCTCAAGCGTAACCTTCTTTTGCCCGGCCTTGCTCTTTAAATGCCACCCGACAGCCGGACTGCCCGTAAAGGTCAGCTTCTTTATGCGCTCGTCGTCCATCAGCTTTTCGATATCCTTACCTGAGGCGGGAATGACGTTTAATCCGCCCGCGGGCCATCCGGCCTCCGTGACGATCTCGCCGAGTATAAGGGCGGTTAGAGGCGTCTTGGAGGCGGGCTTAATTATAATAGGACAGCCGCAGGCCATTGCCGGGGCGACCTTGTGCGCTACGAGATTAAGGGGGAAGTTAAACGGGCTTATGCCGAGGACCGGGCCTACCGGGAAGCGCCTTATGATCCCGGTCCGTTTCTCGCTTCCGGGGTAGGTGTCGAGAGGTATCACCTCACCGCCGAGCCTTCGGGCCTCCTCTGCGGCTATATTAAAGGTGTTCATGCTCCTCGATACCTCGACCCTCGCGTCCTTTATAGGTTTACCCGCCTCCAGAGTTATTATCTGGGAAAGCTCTTCGGCGCGCGCCTCAAGCCCCTCCACGACCTTCTTTATGATATCGGCGCGCTCGTAGGCCGAGAGCGCCTTAAGGGCCTTAAACGCGGCACTGGCCGAGCTAACCGCATCCTCGATATCATTCGGGCCCGCGAGATAGGTCATGCCGACGACATCATTATTAAAGGGGCTTATTACGTCTAGCTCCTTATCCGTAGCCCGCCTTTTGCCGTCTATCAGAATTTTAAATTCCTTTGCCATAACACCCTGAATTTACCAGATAATTGGAAAAGCGTCAATTTATAAGCGTTGCCAGCTTTAGGGGCTGGTGATATACTTTAGGTAAGTAACGAACTAGAGTTAAGGCTTTTACGAATTCAGGAGGCACCTCCATCCCCCAGCTCTTTGGAAATACCATTGGCCTTAAGCCGTCTCAAATCAAGTCTCTGGAGCGCATCTACAGGCGAAAGATCCCGCCGACAGAGCTGATCACAGCAGAGCTAACGAGGCTCATTACGTCGCTATCAAGAGACCTGAACCGCCAGATAGGCGTCATCATCTCAAGAAAAGGCGTGATAGTCGCGGCTATCGTCGGCGACGAAAAAGAGATATTCATCCCCGACCTCTCTTCTCACCCTATCGGCCGTAAGCACCTTCGCGGGCTCAGGTGCGTACATACCCACCTGAAGAACGAACCGCTCAGCCCGGACGATCTCACTGACTTGGCGCTCCTCCGTCTTGACTGCATGGCCGCCATAGGCGTCTCCCAGGACGGCCTGCCCTTGGACCTGCACATGGCGAACCTCGTCCCCTTCAACACCGAGGGCAGAAACTACGAGATAAACCCCTCTGTTCCATTTCACAG
>CBDVCO010000086.1:0-8220 GCA_965372515.1 uncultured bacterium
TTGCCCTTGCCCTTATTAGCGAGCCCCTTGCCCCCCTTCTTCGCGGCCTGTTTTTCCGCGAGCACCGCCTTTACAAAGCCCTTGAAAAGCGGGTGCGGCGCGAGCGGCTTGCTCTTAAACTCCGGGTGGAACTGGCACCCGACGAACCACGGATGCTCGGGTAGCTCAATGATCTCTACAAGGCTCCCGTCCGGGGAGAGCCCGCTGAACTCTAGCCCCGCGTCGGTAAGCTCTGCGCGGAACGCGTTATTTACCTCAAAGCGGTGCCTGTGCCTCTCGCTTATTTCCAGGCATCCATAGGCCTTATGCGACTTAAGCCCTTTCTTCAATTTACATGGATAGGCCCCGAGCCTCATGGTGCCGCCCTTCTTATCCACCCCCCTCTGCTCCTCCATAAGGTCTATAACCGGATACGGGCTCTCGGGGTCGAACTCGGCGCTATTGGCCCCCTCCATGGAACACAGGTTCCTGGCGATCTCTATAACCGCCACCTGCATGCCGAGGCAGATGCCGAAGAACGGAATATTATTTTCGCGAACATACTCTATGGCCGAGATCTTACCCTCGACACCGCGAGTGCCGAAACCGCCCGGCACGAGCACGCCGTCGACTTTTCCAAGAAGGGCCTGTGCCCCGTGCTTCTCAATCTCTTCCGAATCTATATACTCCAGGTTTACCCTGCACTCGGCGCTAAGCCCGCCGTGTGTTAGCGCCTCGTGGAGGCTCTTGTAAGAGTCCATCAGGTCAACGTACTTGCCGACTATCCCTATGGTTACCTCGTACCTGGGGTTCTTAATCTTCTCAACTATCTTCTCCCAGACCTGCAACTTCGGCGCGCCTGTCCAGATATTGAGCATCTCAAGGACATTATCGTCCAGCCCCTGCGAATGGAAGAGCAGCGGGACCTCGTAGATGCATTCCACATCAGGGACCGCTATGACAGAGTCCTTCTCGACATTACAGAAGAGGGCGACCTTGTCCTTGGCCTCTTCGGGTATCTCTCTGTCGGCCCTGCAGAGCAGTATATCCGGCTGGATACCGATCTCGCGAAGCTCTTTTACGCTGTGCTGTGTGGGTTTGGTCTTTAGCTCGTGGGCAGTGGCTATATAGGGCAGGAGCGTCAGGTGGATATATAGGATGTTCTCTTTGCCGAGGTCGAACCTTAACTGCCTGATGGCCTCGAGAAAGGGCAGGCTCTCTATGTCGCCTACCGTACCGCCGATCTCGACTATGGCGATATCGACGCCGTCGGAGATACTCAAGATCTTGCTCTTTATCTCGTCGGTGACATGGGGGACGACCTGGACCGTGCCGCCGAGAAATTCGCCCCTCCTCTCCTTCTTGATTATGGAATCGTAGATCTGTCCGGTAGTGAAGTTGTTGGGCTTGCCGAGTTTTGCGTTGGTAAATCTCTCGTAATGACCGAGGTCGAGGTCTGTCTCGGCCCCGTCGTCTGTGACAAAGACCTCGCCGTGCTGAAAGGGGCTCATGGTGCCGGGATCGACGTTGATGTAAGGGTCAAGCTTCTGTAGCGTAATTACAAGCCCCCGGGCTTCAAGGAGCGCCCCGAGCGCGGCGCTCGCAAGCCCTTTGCCGAGCGAAGAGACCACGCCCCCGGTAACGAATATGAACTTGGTCTTCTTAGGCTTGCCTGTCTTTTTATTTATTGCCATAAGGCGAGTTTTTAAAACCTTAATCTTTACCCTGGCCTTTAGCCACCAGGCGTCTTACCTCTAAAAGGTCTTCCTCGGTATCTATCGATATGGGGTTAGAAGCAGTCTCAACCACCTTGATCCTGTATCCGTTCTCCATGGCCCTTAGCTGTTCGAGCTTTTCTGAAAGCTCAAGCGGCGTGGGCTCAAGCTTTGAAAAAACCTCAAGAAAATCCCTTCTATATACATAGAGCCCGATATGCTTATAGGGTGTAGAGGGGCTGTTACTATTCGGGTTCAGGTACGGTATCGGGCTCCTTGAAAAATAGAGGGCAAAGCCAGCCCGGTCCGTAACCACCTTGACCACATTCGGGTCTTCAATCTCGCGAGAGTCAGTTAAAGGGGTCTTCAGGGTAGCGATCTCAAGCGCCGGGTCGTCGAGCATGGGCCTTATGGCCGCGTCTATAGTATCGGGCTCTATCAAGGGCTCATCGCCCTGAAGGTTTACTATTATATCGGCCTTACCATCGGAAGAAAAAGCGGCCTCGGCGACCCTTTCGGTGCCCGAGGAGTGCTCTCCCGTCATCGCCACATTGCCCCCGAAGGCCGTAACCGCGTCCCTTATCCTCTCGTCATCGGTCGCGACAATAACCTTATCTACGAGGGAGGCCTTGGAGGCTCGTCCATAAACCCACTCGATCATGGGCTTACCCCCAATATCAACAAGCGGCTTTCCGGGCAGGCGCTTGGAGGCGAACCTCGCGGGAATAAAGAGCTCTACAACCATTTTGTTCAATATATCAGATTGCTTACTCATGTCAATAAAAAGGCAGTATATAGCCGGTAATTTAACAAAAATTATAGATAAAGATGGGTAGGTCTTGTCTCTCCTGCAAAAAGAGAGGCCATGCAGGCAAAAAACGTGCTAATGCGGAGACGAGGTCATAAACGGCCTGAAAGATTAAGGCGTCGGGCTACTTTCTTTCAAGGAAGGCGTAGGCGCTGTGGTTGTGTATCGACTCCCAGTTCTCCGCCTCTATCCTGGCCCAGCTGACACCCTTCAGATCGTCCAGCTTAATGGAGACCTCCCTAACGAGGTCTTCGACGAACATGGGGTTATCATAGGCCTGCTCTGTGATATGCTTCTCATCGGGGCGTTTTAAGAGCGAATAGACCGGGCTCGACGCGGAGCCCTCTATCTCCTCTATTATATCCTCTATCCAGACGAAGCTCTCCAAACGCACCGCCACCTTTACAACACCCCTCTGATTATGCGCCCCCCTCTCGCTTATCTCCTTAGAGCATGGACAAAGCGTAGTAACGGGCACGGCGAGTTCCAGGATCAGGTCGAGATCGTCTGAGAGCACGCCGACGTATTTACAGTTATACTCCATCAGTCCCTTAGCGCCTGAGACCGGCGCGCTCTTCTCGATAAAGTATGGGAAGTCCACCTCAAGGTGGGCCGTGGTGGCGTCGAACCGCTTCTTCATCTTCTCGAGTATCTCGCGGAAGTTCTTGTTGCTTATCTCGCGGCGGTGTTCGTTTAATATCTCGACGAACCGGCTCATATGCGTGCCCTTGAAATGGTGGGGGAGGTCTACGTAAAGATTTACGTTCGCGATGGTGTGCTGGGTTTCGTTCGTCTTGTCGAGTACGACTATGGGATAGCGGATATCCTTGACGCCGACCTTGTCGATGTCGATGCGCCTGTAGTCGGGTTCCGCCTGTGTATCCTTTAAGGTAGGCTTTTTAGTCATGGTATGCGGCGGCGGCCTGCTCGGATTCCCATACACGCACAAGGCTTACACGAAGATTACCGTCGTTCAGGGATTTTGAGAGTTTCTCGAAGATAAATTTCGCCAGATTCTCGGCGCTCGGATTAAGCGTGTCAAAGGGCGTGATCTCATTTAAGTACCTGTGATCGAGCCCCTCGATCACCTTGTGCAGTTCACTCTTGAGGAGCTTAAAATCGATCGCGAGCCCGCACGAATCGAGCTTCCCGGCCTCTACGTGGAGCTCTACCCGCCAGTTGTGGCCGTGCAGCCGCTCGCAGGCGCCGTCGTACTCCCTCAGGTTATGCGCGCTCGAAAACGAGCTCTCTATTGTAAGCTCAAACATTTATTATTTGTTCAATGGGCAATCTGCGCCCTTTGTTCAATCGTTTCCAACACAAGCCTCTCCAGCACCGGGTATCTCTACTGCTCATCCGCACTCGGTGTATCCGCATCCCCTGCAGACAACGCATCCGTCGGAGTGCTCGACCGTACCGCCGCAATCGGGACACGCGCCCCTCTTGAATATCGCGTCCGCCAGCGTAAAGTCCAGTTTGTCCTGCGAGAGCTCCATCTTCTCCAGAGCCGGGGCGTTGTTACCCAAAAGGGTATCGGCGATAAATGAGCCATGCACATCTTCCGGCCGCTCGGCCTTAACGCTCGTCCTGTATCTCAAGTACCAGTCTAACGCCTGACCCATTGCGTCGGCGCAGCTCATGACCTTCTCCGAACCGTAGCCAACCGGAAGGTGGCAGCTTATGCCGCGCATCTGGGTTATTATCTCTTCGGGCTGAACGCCGCTACGAAGCGCCAGAGAGGTAAGCCTTCCCATAGACTCGCACTGGGAGGCCACGCAGCCGCCCGCCTTGCCGATCTGCGTGAATATCTCCATGGGCCTGCCCTCTTCGTCTCCGTTTATGATGACGTAGAGGTTGCCGCAGCCGGTCTTGACCTTTCTCGTGACGCCGAAGGCCACTTCACCCCTGGGCTTTGGCTTTCTAGGCAGGTCCTGGGCACCCTGGGCGATCGCCAGGGCATCTTTAACCTCTCCCTCAAGGTTAGCTTCAGCCTTCTCCTTGTCATTACCCCTGGTAAGGACCTGGGCGTCCCTTGAGCCGTCCCTGTAGACCGTCACACCCTTACATCCCATCCTGTAGGAAAGGAGGTAGGCCTCGGCAACATCTTCTATGGTTGCCGAGTTTGGAAAGTTTACGGTCTTTGATACCGCGTTGTCGGTACTCTCCTGGAAAGCGGCCTGCATCTTTATATGGCTCTCTGGATCAATATCGTGCGAGGTCACGAAGGCGCGCTTTACATCATCGGGCAGACCCTCTATATCGTGAATACCCCCACTCTCGGCAACCTTGTTCATCGTCTCCTCGTCGTCGAACCCGCCAAGCTCGGCCGCCTCTTTAAAGAGGGGATTTACCTCGACAAGCTCGGTGCCGTCCATGACCGTCCTTGTAAATGCGAGAGCAAAGAGCGGCTCCACACCTGAAGAGCAGCCCGCGATTATCGATATGGTCCCGGTCGGAGCTATGGTCGTAATGGTGGCGTTACGAAGCTTAATGCCCATCTCTTCATATATAGAGCCCTTGTAGTTGGGAAATACCCCTCTGGTCTCGGCAAGTCTTACCGACTCGTCGCGCCCCTTTTCCTGGATATAGCTCATTATCTCTCTGCCCACGCTAAGCGCCTCATCCGAGTCATAGGGAATGGAGAGCCTGATTAGCAGATCGGCGAAACCCATCACACCGAGCCCGATCTTACGGTTACTCTTGGTCACGTGATCGATCTCGGGAATCGGGTATTTGTTCATCTCTATGACGTTATCGAGGAAATGTACGGCCCTGGCAGTGGTAGAACCGAGCTTATCCCAGTCGATCTCAACGCCGCCAGTAGTACCGTTACCGGCCTCAACTTTTAGCATATTACTAAGGTTGATCGAGCCGAGATTGCAGGACTCATAAGGCAAAAGCGGCTGTTCGCCGCACGGGTTCGTACTCTCTATCGCGCCTGCAAGCGGGGTGGGGTTGTCGTCGTTCATCCTGTCTATAAAGACAATTCCAGGTTCCCCGTTCTTCCACGCCATCTCGACGATCTTATCAAAGACAAAACGCGCGTCGAGCTTATCCACCACTTCACCATTCCTGGGGCTCTTTATTGCATACTCCTCACCCTTCTCGACCGCCTCCATGAACTCCTCGGTAATGGCGACAGATATATTAAAGTTATTGAGTTTGTCGTTCTCCTCTTTACAGACTATGAAGTTCATTATATCGGGGTGGTCTACCCTGAGGATTCCCATGTTGGCCCCGCGCCTCGTCCCGCCCTGCTTTATGGCCTCTGTAGCGCTGTCAAAGACGGTCATGAAGGATATCGGGCCGGAGCTTATCCCGGAGGTAGAGCCGACACTGTCGCCTGAAGGTCTTAGTGAAGAGAACGAGAAGCCCGTGCCGCCGCCTGATTTATGTATCAAAGCGGTATTCTTTATCGCCTCGAAGATAGATTCCATCGAGTCCTCTACAGGAAGGACAAAGCAGGCAGAAAGCTGCTGGAGGTCCCTGCCGGCGTTCATAAGCGTCGGAGAGTTGGGAAGGAAATCAAGCGAGGTCATAAGGTCATAGAACTCCTGGGCGGTGGCGAGTGTATCGGCATCGGAATCGAATACCTTTTCCGCTTCGGCAATATTAAGGCTTACTCGCTTAAAGAGATCTTCGGGGCTCTCCAGCGGGTTTCCGTCCGCATCCTTTTTAAGGTAGCGCTTTTCCAATACCTGTATAGCGTTCTCGCCAAGCGAGGGGTGGTTTTGAAAAGCCCCCTTCTTTTTGGCCTTGGTCTCTTTCTTCTTGCCTTTAGCGGTTCTCTTGAGATCCCCTTTGTCCAAAATTCGCTCATAGACATTTTGTTCCATTCTTCGGCCGCCTCCTGAAATTTGATCCTGCAAACCATCCTAAACCGGGTCGGCATTGCCTTCCCCCACCTTCCTCCACCTTCCCCATACCTCGCCCCCACTCGCCCGGCACTGACATTTATATCTTTCGGCACACCTGGCTATCATCACAAATGCACTTGATATTGCCTGTTCTTCCCATCTAGATTCGCCGATGAATGCCGGATTGAAATCCGGCATTCCGGGCGCCTAACAAGGCTTGAAGCTCTATTGGACAGTTATGCTGAAAAGCTTAGAAAAGTTCTTATATATATGTGAAAAAGCTCCTGATTTATAAAAGAAAAAACTAGCCTATATTGTATGCTTACTTATAATAAACCACAACATGTGGTACTGTCAAGAAGAAATTTGACAATATTCGAATTAATTTCTCTTTACCTTCAACTCTCGGGTCAAGACCTGGATATCCGAGAGAAAAGTCCCTCACAGGGCTCAGGTGACCACAAGATAACGGCGCAGGCGCAATGGGGGGGGGTTGACTTAGAGCATACAAGAATGATATTTTATATAATTATTTATGAGGAGACAAAGTCGTGCCTTATCTCCTAAACTCAGTGACACTCAAGGCGGCGATGGGCTGAGGAGAACGGGCCCGGCTAAAAAAAATAAATTTCTGGAGACTTTAATATGGAAGGTAAGTTGGAGTTATGGGGCATGATCTGGGGGGCCGGGCCGATGGTCAAGCTCGTTTTATTGATCCTGCTCATATTTTCGGTGGTCTCCTGGGCGATCATATTCTACAAGGTCAGGCTTCTAAGGAAGATAGAGAAGGAGAGCGAGGAGTTCAGTAACCTCTTCTGGGGTTCGGGGAAATTCGCGGATATATCGGAGCAGTCAAAACGCTATACCACCCCGCTAGCGCGGCTCTTCGAAGGCGTCTATTCGGAGTTTCAAGGGCTCACCAAGCCTGAGGACGGGGGGAAGACGAAAGAGATATACCCAACGGAGCTTGACCGCTTCAAGAGAGTACTCAAGAAGACGAACGTGATTGAAAGGGCAAGGATGGAAGCGACACTACCCTTTCTCGCGACGACAGGCAACACGGCACCGTTCATAGGGCTCTTCGGCACGGTCTGGGGCATTATGTCCTCTTTCCGCGCGATCGGGGTCAAGGGGGTGGCCAACCTCGCCACTGTCGCCCCCGGCATAAGTGAGGCGCTGATAGCGACGGCCGTCGGTCTATTCGCGGCGATACCCGCCGTTGTAGGATATAACTACCTGCTCTCAAAGATGGAGAGGATCTACGGGGAGATGGATAACTTCTCAAACGACCTTTTAAATATAGTAGAGAACCAGCTAACAAAAAAGAGGCCGTCGAAATAGAGACAACAAAACATGGAAATGGAATCTAACACATCCGGCAAGAGACTTTTGAGCGCGATCAACGTCACGCCCTTTGTAGACGTTATGCTTGTCCTTTTGATAATCTTCATGGTCGCCGCGCCCATGATGACCGAGGGAATAGATGTTGAACTGCCCGAGGTGGAGGCCACGGGGATAACCATGCCCGAAGAGCCGCTCATTGTAGCCGTGGACGCGAAGGGTAAATACTTCATTAACAACAACAAAATAAAGATCACGGAGCTTGAAAAGAAGCTTCGCGCTATCTTTAAGAGCCGCAAGGACAAGGCAGTGCTCCTGAAGGCGGATAAAAAGGTGGCCTACGGTTCGGTGGCAAGGGCCATGGGCGAGATCCGCGCCGCCGGGATAACGAATATATCAATGATGACAGAGCCGGTAAAGAAAAGGTAAGAACGTTGGATAGTCTATTTCATCTACACCAGCCGGGTTTCTCCAGATTTGTAAGCGCATCGTTCGTACTCCATATAATAATACTCGCAGT
>CBDVCO010000087.1:0-8206 GCA_965372515.1 uncultured bacterium
GACATTGAGAAGGAACCTCAGCTCATGGTGGTCGCCGACCGCCTGCAAATAAGGGAGTCTGAGAAGAGAAGGCTCGTCGAGTGTATGGAGAGCGCTCTGGATCATGGCAAGGGCATGGCATGGGCCGCCCTTTACAAGGCAGGTGAAGAAAAACCGGAGTTGATCGAATTTTCCCGCTCCTTTATGTGCGTTCCCTGCGACAAAAAGATCCAAAAGCCCACGCCTATGCTCTTTAGCTTCAACCATCCGGTAGGGGCGTGCCCCGAATGCAAGGGGTTCGGCAAGACGCTCAAGTACAGTACCCAGAGGGTCGTACCTGACGAGGGCCTCACGCTACGCGAAGGGGCCGTAGAGCCCTGGACAAAACCCTCTTACAAGTGGTTCTTCGATGCGTTGGAAGAGAGCGCCGATAAGTACGGCATCGATCTGGACACCCCCTTTTCCAAGCTTGGAAAAGCAGAACGCGAAAAGGTATTCACGGGCACGGATGATTTCCAGGGTATAGACGGCTTCTTCGAGCATCTGGAGAAGAAGAAGTACAAACTGCATATAAGGGTCTTCCTGTCCAGGTACAAGACCCAATTTCTCTGCGAAGAATGTAACGGCACCCGGCTAAAGAAGAGCGCGCTCAGCGTGCTTGTCGGCGGGCTCAACATTTCGCAGATCACGCAGATGACGCTCAAGGAGGCAAGAGAGTTCTTCATAAATCTTGAACTCACCCCTTACCAGAGAGAGGTCTCAAAAGAGGTATTAAAGCAACTTGCCGTAAAGCTTGAATTCTTAAACCGCACGGGGCTTTCGTATATTACGCTCGATAGGCTTACAAAGACCCTCTCCGGGGGCGAGGCCCAGAGGGTGACGCTCGCCAACCAGATGGGCTCGGCGCTCTCCGGGGTACTCTATATACTCGATGAGCCAAGCGTGGGTCTTCACCCCAGGGACATAGACACTCTCATAGGCCAGATCAAAGACCTGGCCGCAAGGGGCAACACCGTGGTGCTCGTTGAGCACGACCAACCGGTAATACGTTCAGCCGATTACATACTGGAACTTGGCCCCGGGGCCGGAGAAAAGGGCGGAAGGCTGGTCTTCTCAGGCCCAATGGACGTTTTTCTAAAGGAGGCCAAGACCCTTACATCACAATATCTAAAAGGCGAACTCTCCATAAAAATACCCAGATGGCGAAGGAGCGCAAGAGCCGATTTCCTTACGCTCAAAGGCGCCACGGGACACAACCTTAAAGGGGTAGAGCTTCGCATCCCCTTAAATACCATGACATGCGTAACCGGCGTCTCCGGCTCCGGCAAAAGTACGCTCATAATGGACACCCTCTTTCACGCGCTCTCGGAAAGATTCGGCGGGCAAGGTGAAAACCCGCTTCCCTATTCATCGCTCACCTGGACCGGACATATAGAGGGGGTGAGCCTCATCGACCAGACCCCTATAGGCAGGACCCCGAGGAGCAACCCCATTACCTACCTCGGCTGTTTTGACGACATAAGGCGGTTCTTCGCGGAACTCCCGTCGGCCAGGGCGTCGGGACTTGGTCCCGGAGCTTTTTCATTCAACGTGCCGGGCGGCAGATGCGAGGCGTGTAAGGGTCAAGGGGTCGAGAAGCTTGAGATGTACTTCCTCCCCGACATATATATCGAGTGCGCGGCCTGTAGCGGCAGGAGGTACAAACCGCAGGTGCTCGAAGTCAAGTACAAGGGCTTTAACATCTACGATATTTTAGAGATGACCTTCGATTCTGTAAGCTCACTCTTGCCGGCAACGCCCAACCTCCGGAAAAAATTCTCCACAATAAAAGATGTCGGCCTGGGTTACCTGAGACTCGGACAACCGGCCACCACCCTCTCCGGCGGGGAGGCCCAAAGGCTCAAGATTGCCAGAGAACTCTCGGGCAAGGGCACACCGGGCAGCATCTATATACTCGACGAACCTACGACAGGGCTCCATATGGACGATATAAAATGTCTCTTGAGTGTTCTTGGAAGGCTCGTTGATTCCGGGAGTACCGTGATTATTATCGAACATAACCTCGAGTGCATAAAGACCGCCGACCACATAATAGACCTCGGTCCCGAAGGGGGAGCGGGAGGCGGCGAAATCATGGCCGAGGGGAGCCCCGAAGCTATAGCAAGTAACAAGGAGAGCATTACAGGAAGCTACTTAAAGGCGCTACTTGACGGATAAAATACGTTAATTACGCTTGACATAGACTTATTTTACAAGTTAAAATCAATCTGGAATTTTATCGTAAATCTTAAACAAGAGAGTTTGAAACTATGGCAAAAGAAATTAAAAAGATCATATTTATCGAGGCCAACCCGCCTGAGTTCCATGTCTTTTCAGGAATGGCGCTACCCAGGCTCGGTACGATACTGCTCGGCACGAAATTAAAAGAGGCGGGCTACGAAGTAAAGAGCTACGTCGAATGCATCGAAGAGCTTGACCTTGAAGATATATTGACCGCCGACGCTGTCGGCATATCTACCCTCACATCAACATCCATTCGCTCATACGAGATAGCCACCTTATTAAAAGAAGTAGGCATGCCCGTCTTCATGGGCGGCCCGCACGTCACCTTCCTGCCCGAAGAGGGCCTTGAGCACTGCGACTACGTGCTCCGCGGTGAGTCCGATGACGTAATACTCGACTTTGTCAAGGCGCTTGAAAAGGGCGAAGGCTTTGAAGAGATAAGCGGACTAAGCTACCGTAAGGACGGTGAGATAATACATAACAAGACCACGGCCTTCTGTAAAGACCTCGACACACTGCCGAACCCCGACTACTCCATTGTAAAGGGACTAGAGGGCAACGCGCACAAAAAGTTCACCATAACCCCGATTATGACCTCAAGGGGATGTCCCTATGACTGCAGCTTCTGCTCGGTGACCTCCATGTTTGGAAGAAAGTACCGCTTCAGGAGCAAAGAGCGCGTCATGGAAGAGTTAAGGACCAACAAGGAGAACGGCAGCAAATGGGTATTCTTCTACGACGATAACTTTATAGCGAACAAGAAACGGACCAAAGATCTCTTAAGGACCATGATAGAGGAGGGCGTCACGCCGAACTGGACCGCGCAGCTCAGGGTCGAGGTGGCCAAGGACCCGGAACTTATCGATCTCATGAAGAAGTCGGGCTGCCACACGGTATACATCGGCTTTGAGTCCGTGAACCCGGCCACACTTGAGGCATACAACAAGAGCCAGTCGCTCGAAGATATAGAATACTCCATAGAGGTACTGCATAAGGCGGGCATACGCATACACGGCATGTTCGTCCTGGGCTCTGACGAGGATACCGTGGATACACTCCACGAAACCCTTGCATTCGCCAAACATAACAAACTGCAGACCATACAGTTTCTGATGCTTACTCCTCTACCGGGCACCAAGCTCTACTTCGATCTCGAAAGAGAAGACCGTCTCATGACAAAGGACTGGAGCCAGTACGACGCCCACCACGTCGTCTACGAGCCAAAGAAGATGCCCTATTACGAACTCCTAAGGGAGACGATCGATATAACAAACAAGTTCTACTCTCCCCGGTCCATCGTGGATAGAGCGTTACACCTCGATTGGTTCGGCACCGCGATAAAGCTCTATGGATATAAGCAGGCACGCAAATGGGCACGCAAAGACCAGGCGCTCGTAGAATATATGCAGAAGGTCAGCAAGGCAGGTAAGCAGATTGAGATAAAGGCCAAACAGACCGCCGAAGATCTAAAAGAGAAATTCCGCCAACTGGAACTCGCAGGAAACCTAAGGATCCATAAAGACAACCATACAGTCTGAGACTAAAGGAATATCCGTCAATGGGAAGATACCTTTTTTCGTTATTGATTTGCGCCATACTGCTCTCTATGCCCGCCGTCTCAGAGGCCGGGCTGGGCAAATTCTTCGCCAAGCGCAAGAAGGACCGGGCCGAAAAAACAGCCGTAGCCGTCCGTGATCAAAAGAGCCCGGAGACTATAAACCTATACGCCAGAACCTGCGTTCAAAGACCTTCGCTAAACGAACTAATACTGAGCCTTAACAGAACGAACGAAGATTCCCCACAGGCCCCGCCCCCCTATGACGTTCCCGTGGTCGTAAATAAGGATGTCGAGCGTTTCATAAAATATTTTCAAACGAGAGGCAGGAAGTCCTTTACAAGATGGCTCGTGCGTAGCGGCAAGTATCTACCCATGATCAAAGAAATTCTAAGAGAGAACGACCTTCCCGAAGACCTCGCCTATCTGGCGCTCATCGAGAGCGGGTTTAACCCGCACGCAAGGAGCAGGGCCAATGCCGTAGGCATATGGCAGTTCATGCTCTGGACAGGGCGCTATAACGGACTTCGGACCGACTGGTGGATAGATGAGAGAAAAGACCCTGAAAAGGCCTCAAGGGCCGCGGCAAGACACCTGAGCGACCTATATGAACAGTTCGATTCCTGGTACCTGGCCGCGGCCGGATATAACGCCGGGGCCGGGAAGGTCAGAAAGGCTATCAGGAGAAACAAGACTACGGACTTCTGGGAGATAGCCAAGAACAGAAGAACGCTCAAGAAGGAGACCAGAAACTATATACCGAAATACCTCGCCGCCATGATAATCGCGAAGAATCCGGAAAAATACGGCTTTCATAATATCGAGATGGCTTTGCCCGTGACTTACGAAAAGGTCCCGGTTGACGCCCCTACCGATATAAAAGTTATAGCGAGGGCCGCTGGAGTCTCTCTTTCCGAGATAAAGAGATTAAACCCGGAACTCAGGCGCTGGTTCACCCCGCCGGACTATCCGGGCTACGAAATAAGGATTCCAAAGGAGAACCTGGAACTCTATAAAAGCAACATGGCGCAACTGCCCAAGCAGAAAAGACTCCGGTTCCATAAGCACAGGGTGAGGAGCGGAGATACGCTCTCCACCATAGCTGAGAGCTACAGTACATCGGTAAGGCCCATCATGTACTTAAACAACCTGAAGAGCAAGAGCTTTATCCGGGCCGGTTCAACCCTTTTCGTTCCGGTAAGGGGCACTAAACAGGCGAGAGTGAGAAAGAGGGTCGCAAAGGCCGCGCCAAAACACATAGAAGGCACTTATATAGTCAGAAGAGGAGATACCCTCTGGGATATCAGCATGCGCTTCAATATCCCTATGAAGAGGGTGCTCAAGTGGAATAAGATCAGAAAATCCGACAAACTCATGCCGGGCCAAAGGCTCTACCTTAGAGATTTCGGCCTGAAAGAAGCAAAGGCCGATGAAGCGCCAAAGGGATAACCTGGATGCTTGAAATTGTAGAATGGAAAAACAACAGCGTGGTAATGATCGACCAGAGGCTGTTGCCCACCAAAGAGGTCTACAACAGATATAGAGACTACAAGGGTGTAGCAAAGGCCATCAAGGATATGGTCGTACGCGGAGCCCCGGCCATAGGGGTAAGCGCCGCCATGGGCATGGCCCTGGGGGCGCTCAAGATCAAGACCAAAGATAAAAAGGTATTCAAGAGAGAGTATAAAAAAATCGCGCGCCACATGGCCGCCACAAGACCGACGGCAGTAAACCTCTTCTGGGCAATAGAGAGGATGGGCAAGCTTTTCGCTTCTTTAATCGAGAGCCATACAATCCCCGAAATTAAAGAACGCCTTATAGAAGAGGCAAAGCGCATTCACGACGAGGATATCGAGATAAATATGCGGATGGGCAAGGCAGGAGGAAGGCTCCTCAGGAATAACTCCACGGTGCTTACCCACTGTAATGCCGGTGCGCTCGCCACAGCCGGCTACGGCACGGCGCTTGGCGTTATACGAAGCGCAATAGCGGCCGGCAAAAATATCCGCGTCTTTGCCGACGAGACCAGGCCCTTTCTTCAGGGCTCAAGGCTCACGGCCTGGGAACTTCATAAGGACAACATCGACGTTACACTCATCACCGACAATATGGCCGGCGAGATGATGAAACAGGGCCTAATTGACGCTGTGGTCGTCGGCTCAGACAGGATAGCGGCCAACGGCGACGTTGCCAATAAAATCGGCACCTACTCGGTCGCGGTCTTGGCAAGGGCACACAAGATACCCTTCTACGTCGCCGCGCCCACCTCTACAATCGACTTTAATATCAAGGACGGCAAGGATATCCCGATAGAGGAAAGATCAACAAAAGAGGTCTCGCATATTGCCGGCAAGAGGCTCGCCCCAAAAGGCATAAAGATCAAAAATCCGGCCTTCGACGTGACCCCGTCAAGGCTCGTTAACGCCATTATTACCGAGCTGGGCGTAATGAGAGGGCCGTATTTTACGAGCCAGATCAAGAAGATATTCTCCTAACGCCCCCCCCTCCCTGCTCACGCGTAATTTTACTTGAATTAAAGCGCAAAATAATTAATAATATGTATTCTACAATTATTGAGAGGAAAACCATGCAACACATAAAATCCAAATCAATCTTTTTTATCCTGCTTTTGATTCTTATCTTTAGCCTCGGAGCAAGGGATGCACACGCCTACGTGGACCCCGGGACAGCGGGATACCTCTACCAGATAATCTTCATCGCCTTCTCAGGGCTGATAGCCTTCTTCGCCATATTTAAGAACATGATCAAGTCCTTCCTGAGTTCGATCTTCGGCAAGTCTTCATCCAAAGAAGACTAGACGCTTGTAGCCGGACCCTACCCCCTTACCTGGAACGACAAAAAAACCTTCCATATCAAAGACAATTTTTTTAATAGATTTCCCTCTTTCTTCTGTTATAATTCCACGACACAGATTACATATCGAGAACATTAAAATAATGAAGAAAATACCTCAAAATGAAATATCCTTCGACCCTACCTCTTACGTCGATCCCAACGGAAGGGTCTTCATGTGGAAAGGTGAGATCTACCGCGCTATCCACAATGGAAAGGTGGACTTCTACAAAGGCTTCATGGAGGACGGCTTCTTCTCCGGCCTTATGGAAAAGGGGCTCCTTGTAGAGACCGAGATCGCACCGCTTGAACTCGACGGCTACGGCATGATCCTCAAGCACTACAGGGTCCCAACACTAACCTACTGCATGGAGTGGCCCGCGACAATGCTCAAAGAGGCCGCTCTGCTGACACTCGACCTCGCAATAGAACTGACCGACAAGAACCTCACCCTCCAGGACGCCTATCCATGGAACGTATACTTCGACGGCACAAAGCCGGAGTTCATTGATCTCGGCTCGATAGTCGAAGCCGACAGGAAATTTATCTGGATCGCCTACGACCAGTTTTGCAGGTTCTTCCTCTACCCGCTCTACATGTACGCCGCAGGCAGGGAGAAGATCGCGCGTACACTGCTCTTTCACTACTGGGAGGGCATAACGAGCGACGACATACTACAGACCATGCCGCTCTCCAAGAAACTCTCCAACACAGGCATAATTACCCGCATCGCGCTCCCAAGCGCCATTGACAAGATTATTAAAAAATTCTCACCCGAGTGGAAGCATAAGGTCGGGAAAAAAAATAGCAACCTGGAAAAGTTCAATACCCCGGCTGCAAGAAAAAGATTTCTGACAAGCCTTCGACGCGAAGTCGCCTCCATAAAGACCGAAGTAAGAGAATCCACTTGGATAAATTACTATAAGGAAAGGATCGAAGCGGGAGAGACCGAAGAAGACCGGACGGAAAAACAAAAGATCATCGGCAATATTCTCGATAAACTAAAACCCTCGTCCGTCCTCGACCTCGGATGTAACACCGGACGCTACTCTGAGCTTGCCGCCGAAAAGGGAATACGCGTCGTCGCGACAGACAAAGACGAACAGTGCGTATCCCACTTACACCTTGAGGCCAGAAAAAAAGGGTTCAATATAATCCCGCTCATAATGGATACCATAAACCCGACACCTCAGTTCGGCTGGTGCTCAAAACAGTTCCCATCCGCCATAGAAAGACTACGAAGCGATATGGTCTTTGCTCTCGCCCTGATACACCACCTGGTCTTTAAACAGTGGCAGAGCTTTCCGCGCATAATAGAGACCCTAAAATCGTTCTCAAACCACCACGTCATCGTCGAATACGTGCCCATCGACGACCCCTTTATAGCCGGATGCTGGGAAGAACGCTTCGAATGGTATACGCTTGAAAACTTTACTAAAGAACTGGAAAAAAACTTCTCCAAAGTCGAGTCCTTCGACTCGCACCCCGAAGGCAGAAAACTCCTGCTCTGTACAAAATAACCCCACGAACCTGACA
>CBDVCO010000088.1:0-8195 GCA_965372515.1 uncultured bacterium
GCGTCCAGAAGGCAGACCGCGGCCGGATTGCCCTTGAAAGGCTCGCCGGTAAATGCGTCAACTTGATAAATTTCTACCATGATCAACCCCTTTGCCTAACCTTTTATCGCATAAGTACCATAAATATCAAGGACTTATTCTCTGTTAGCGCAAATAGAAAGAACAAGAAATAGCACTTGAATGATTGCCCTCTTTTAGATAAGGTATAGATAAGGAACATGTGGCCCCCGGAACTCTTCTCCCGATTCGGGGGCTTTTTATGACTGAGTGTGACAATATACGGTTGACGCGACACTGAGATATCGGGGCGTAGCGCAGTCTGGTAGCGCACCACGTTCGGGACGTGGGGGTCGGAGGTTCGAATCCTCTCGCCCCGACCAAAAAAGATATCCTAAAGACGACCCGCCATGAAATTAAAAGTCCTCTTTTCAGCTCTTCTTATCCTTCTCCTGGGTTCCTGCGCGACCACGGACTATTCGGTCAACTTGAACGATTCCACTCTGGCGCAAGGCGGCCTGACCCTCTTCCATGTGAAAGACGCTCCAAAAAAAGGCGATCTCTCGGCTTCATTCACCGGTGGAGAGGTCTTCCTGGTCAAAGACGAAAAGGGCACATGGGGCATTATAGCAATCGACCTGGAGGCCGAACCCGGCAGCTACGAGCTTTCCTTCAAGAGGGGTAAAAAGACGGTCCAGACACAGGTTAAGATCGAAAGCGAAGATTACGGGTCAGAGAGCCTTAAACTGCCTTCGGGCATGGTAAAGCTCTCCAGCTCTGACCTGGAGAGAGTCGGCAAAGAATTCGCAATCTTAAACAAGGTCTGGAGCACTTCTAACGCAAAGCCGCTGTGGAAGGGGGCCTTCATTATGCCAATTGAAGGAAGGCTCAGCGCGAGCTTCGGCGTGCGCCGTACAATGAACGACAAACCCAAGTCGCCGCACAGCGGCATGGACATAGCCGCGCCGGCCGGTACGCCCGTCAAGGCGGCCAACAGCGGTAAAGTCGCCTTTATAGGAGATTTCTATTTCAACGGCAAGTTCGTGGTAATCGACCACGGTCTCGGAGTATTTACCGTCTACGCGCATCTGAGCAAAATCCTGGTGAAGACCGGAGAAGAGGTAGAAAATGGCGAGACCATCGGGAAGGTCGGCTCTACCGGTAGAAGCACAGGGCCGCACCTCCATTTCGGGGTCAAGGTCGGTAGCGTCAGGGTATCCCCGACAGAACTATTTGAAATACTTAGCAACTCCTAAGACGAACAATACCGGCCTTAATTATTCGGGAATCTCACTCCTGTGAAGCATCAGCCCTCTGAAACATCTGAATCATCAGCGCCGGCACCGAGACTCGGCCTCTCGAAATCTTCTTCAACAGGCTCGAATTGAGATTGCGCAGGCTGCGGAGAAATTATGGTACCGCTTACCTTTGAACCCAGTCTAAAGACGCTTAGAACTTCTTCGAGCGAAGTGGCCAGCCCCTGGAGTTCACTCGACGCGCCATAGATGGACTCGGAGGAGTTACTGGTCTCCGAGGTTATATTGGCGATGACCATAATATCCTCACTTATCTGTTCCGCGGCAGTACTCATCTGCTCGGATGCGGAGGCTATCTGGGTTATCCTCTCCTGAAGGCCGTCAACGCTTTCAACGATCTTTTCAAGGGCCCCTCCCGCTTCAATTGAGAGCTGTGTACCCGACTCGACCATCTTAATGGACTCGTCCATCGATTGGACGGCCTTTTTTGTCTCATCCTGCATGGTGTATATCATATCTTCGATCTTTTTTGTAGCCGCGGCCGTCCTCTCGGCGAGCTTGCGGACCTCTTCGGCCACAACCGCAAAGCCGCGCCCCTGCTCACCGGCTCTGGCGGCCTCAATAGCGGCGTTCAATGCAAGAAGGTTGGTCTGATCGGCTATATCGTTGATAACTCCGGCTATCTCGCCTATCTCCTCCGAGCGTTTCCCAAGAGTAGTGACAAACTCGGCGGACTGCGTCACCTTAACCTCTATTCCCTTCACCTCCTCGACGGTCTTATCCACAATTGCCTTACCGTCACTGGCCTCCTTGGATGTTAAACCCGCAAACTCCGCCATCTCAGAGGCATTCTTCGCTATCTCCGTAACGGTTGTACTCATCTCAGAGGAGGAGGTCGCCACCAGATTGGCCTTCTGGGTCTGCTGAGCGGCCCCCCTTGTCATCTGCTCGGAATCGGCGCTAAGCTTCGAGCTATTGCTCATTACGTTTTCAGAGGCACTCTGAACCCCCATGATTATAGACCTGAGCTTCTCGACCATATGCTTCATGGAACTCATGAGCTTGCCGGTCTCGTCGGTGGTCTTCACCTCAACTTCAACCGCGAGATCGCCGTCCGCAAGGCGGTCGGCAACCTCGACCGCATGGATGATCGGACCGGTTATCGATTTGCTGATGGTTAAGGATAGTAGCAGGGAAAGACACGCTACAATGATTGAAGCGATGACTATCTTGTACTTGAGTGCATTGACCTGAGCAAAGGCATCTGCCGCGTCTTGCATGACGAGCATGGTCCATCCTATCCCGACATAATCGGAGTGCCCGGTCGAGGCTACATAACCCACCAGCATAGTCTTGCCGGCGACCTCCTCGATCAGATACCCTGACTCCCCTCTCGCGGCAGCCTGAAAAGAGAGAAGCCCGCTGTGGCTCTTCTTTAGTATGGTCTCGCCGTTACGCATGAAAGAAGGCGCGCTTATCACATGCCCATCATTTTTTAAGAGCAAGAGATATGCAGACTCGTCCTGGGCATCCCCCCCTAAAATCACGCTGTCCGCTATCTCATAGATCTTATGCCAGTCAAACCTTGATGTCACCACGCCGAGGATTTTGTTGAAGTCATAATCGGCCCTGACAGGAGCGGAGATCGAGAGCGCAATATCATTGGTAAGCGCGGATACTTTAACATCCTGGATATCAACACGGCCTTCCATGGAATTCCTGAACCACACCACATCCTTCGTAACTTCACCGGCGAACCCTTTATTGCTCGAAGCCGTTAAAGCGCCCTCCTCGTTGAAGACGAATATATCCTGGTAAGAACCGTAGGTTTCCTTGAGTCTGGTCAGTTCTTTTTCGATATTCGTGTCTTCATCATCAATCAAAATATCCTGCATGCTGACGAGTTGCGACCAGACCTTGATATTCTGCATTCTCTCGTAGATATTCCTGTCTATCTTATCAAGAGTCTCCTTTGCCTGGCCCGACAGGCCGCTACCTATTTGCTCCCTAAGCGTGCCTTTGGCACTGAAATAAGACAAGCTACCTATAAAGATAAGGGGAACAGTGGAAAGAAGAAGGCTCACAATCAGCAATCTCTTCTTTATATTAAAGTGTCTCACCAATTTCATAGGATTTAAGGACATAGGACTTCACCTCGATTCATCTGACCAAAATTATGTATTGCCACATATAGCATCTAAGTAGCCTGAACTATTTCCATCAATTGCGGCTTACGACCGCAAGGCTCCAGTCAAAATAGCCGAGCGATTTATAAACGATCGCGTAGTTATTGCCCCCATGTGTAAAGCTGTCCGAACCCGTTTTCCCCTCCTTCATGGAAGCTAGTATTCCATTGACCTCCGGCGAGCTTCCGTCATCAAAGGCAGGAAAGAAGTCAGAGGGCTTTAGATCAGCTTCAGGATCGCCGTCCAGTTTATACTTGCGCCTTGAATCAGAGTAGACCAGTCCGTCATTTCCGACGACCACTATATACTCATCTTCGCCCTGGACTCCCTTTGACATCTCCCCTATGTAGAACGAAAGAGGAATCTCGTAATGCAGGAAGGCCGGTTTGTTGCCGTCTTCCAGTACGATAGGGGTTGTATAAGCGATAACCCATCTCTTAGAGTCTGCGGAGAGATAAGGGGCCTCAATATGTATCTGCCTATGTTTCTTTTTAAAGGAAGGCTCATAGAACGGAGCGCCGGATTCATCGGGACTTAGATCGGAGTCAGGCGCAATATCATTAAAGACTATCCTCGTTAGCTCCTTCCCGTTATTCGCTATAAGGCACATCTCGTCGACCTTGAACTTCTTCTGCACAGCGAGGCTTATCTCCTGTATCTTCTTTTTCAGAACTTTCTTCTCAGCCGGATCCTTTGTCTTGAAATAGTCAGTGAATGCCTTATCCTGCGCCGCATTGACAAGGTTTCGCGAGGCCTTCTTGTTTACCGACCTGAATATTGCAACCTTTTTGTTAAGCAGGTCATTCATCTTGGATGTGTCGGCCGCGCTCGCATTGGTCGTAAGCCCTAGAACCATTGAGAAAACCAGTAAAAACAAGAGCATACTTAAGAGCAAAGCACCAGTTATCCTCTTCATCTTTCCCTCCTTTAAAGTTTAACTCCTAAAATACGGCCCAGAAAAGAAAAGCATTATCCAAACCACTTACCCGAAATTTACGGACAAACCTATGCGCTTTCACTTCTTGAAATTATTTCCAAAAAGAATCTAAAATATAAATAGACGGATCAATTTTTTTCGTTGGTTGATTTAAGTGTGACTGTAATATATACATAGAGAAATCAGCACCCTAATTTCGATCTATATTCGTATCTATTAAGCACGGGAATGTAAACGAATTAAAGCATCTTAACATTTTAAAAATTAAGGGTCAAGAACTTAAACGGTATTATAATAAAAGATTATATTCCCTCTCCTGGACCAATACCCCTATCCTTTACGACCAATATGACAACGCCAAGTAGAGAGAGTAAAAAAAGAATCATGGCTAACTTGAAACTACGGGGGCTGTAGTCAAAGATCACCCTATGCTCACCTCCTGTGAGAGCCACACCCCTTAGAACGGAGTTGACCCTGTATATCGGGCTCTTCGCGCCGTCCACATAGGCCCGCCACCCCGGATACCAGGCGTCTGTAAGCACCAGCATGCCGTCCTTCGGAAGCACTACATCTATCTCCACCCGGTCATAATCGTATGTAACAATCCTTGCCTTCGTAGAGTCTATCGTGCCCGAGGCGCCAGCCCCATTGGAAGGCGTCGGCATATCCTCCTCTACGATTGCCTCAACTTTCGGATCAAAACTCTCGGCGCTTAAAGCCTTAAGCGCCGCCTCCCTATCCTCAACCTTCTTAAATCTGTGCACGACGTATGCGCGCGGAAGCGCCTTCCTGTTCTCGTATATCTTAACCTCCTTATCGTAGATAAGCGGAAACCCAGGCATATCGATATCCAGTTCACCGTCCTTATCGACCGGGGTGAGAAAATACCTTACCGAGAGCATGGAATAGTATTTGAGATTCTCCTTGAGATCGTCCTCGGCGCCGATCTTGCCGACATCTATAAAGTCATCGGAAGCTATGTGCAACTCCGGGCGTCCGGTGAACCAGAGCGCCGATGAGGTCACTCTGGAGACCTCCTTGATATGAAGATGCTCAATCCTAAAGTCCTGGAAGGCCCCTATGGCGAGCGAATTGATAAACCTCACGTCATGGAGCCCAACGCTTGAGGCGTAGTTGGGAAAGAGCACACCGTAGCTGCCCATAGACCTGAAGAAGCCATCCTGTGATTTCAAGAACTCCACATACGGGGCGGGTGTAAAGGGGTCGTAGCGATCAGGAAAACCGTAATCAGCATCGTGATCTATCCACAGGAAGGCCGCCAGCATTACAAGAGAGGCCGCGGCAAAGGCGCGCCACCACTTAAGCGCCATAAATACTATTGCCACAAGGCCGATACCAAGAGGGATAAGCTTATAGGTCAAACTTATGTAGTCGTAAGTCCTCGGCATAACGAACCAGAGCTCTAATATGGCCAGCCCTATAAGCGCATAGATACCCTTACTCTTCCTTATGAAATATACACTCAAGAGGAGCGCCAGAACGAGGAAGGCGAAGGCTACAAACTGCCCCATAAAGACAGACGGGAAATAGTATGGCCCGATGATATCTCCCCTCAGGAGCGCCTTCTGGGTTACGCTTGAAAAGGCATATAAATAAAATATCAAGATCGCGCCCGCAGAAAATATTATAGCCGTATATGTAGTCTCTCTCCTCTCGTTAAAGAGGCTTACCCCCTTCCACGCGAAGAGCAGCAAGACAAGGATAAGGAATGCGGCATTTATAACAACGTAAACCTCCGCTCCCCCGACATAGACGTCTGAGGTGGACTCCACAAGGCCGGAGACGGAGATAAGAATGATCAAAAGGTTAATGAGGACAATAGACGATACGAAGACGTACCGGTATACCCTTATGGAAAGCCGCCCGGACCCGGCCGGTAGGCCGCCCGGACCCGTCACAAAACCCTCTCTCCTGAAGCCAATGACATACGCGAGGAGAAAAACAATAAAGGCGGGCAGAAAAAAAGTCTTTACGGCGAATACCCTTAGCGTAGAGAACGGAGCGCCGGAGAAAGTCTCGAAAATAAATGAAAATATGGCGAGCGCGCCCATAAGCGCGACCCAGCAGAGAACTGCGTGGACTATCAAGCCCCATACAAAAAGCCTCCTCTCGTTAAATAGCGTAAGGAGCGACTTTATGCGTATCATTTCTTTGGGCCAATTGTCAGAAGAGTCCTTATAGTTCTTTATAATCTCAAAACCCAGCGCGGCACAAACGGCAAATGAAAAGGTCCAGACAGGGCCGGCCCACCTCTGGCTCCAGACCTGATCAAAGAACGGGAGCTTGCCGAGCCACAAAAAAGGGACTACCCCAAAGTTCTTCAGGACGACCGAGAGGCCGAAACCGAAGAAAAATATGGCCAGCACCTTTTGGGAGTTCCGCCTTTTAAGGGTCGCCCCGATCACCCCGGCAAGTGATAAAAAGAGCATCATTACTCCAGAGTAGCCGCCGAGGAAATCCCACTCGCCGTTATTGGGAAAGATCTTTGAATATAGAGGCTTACCGAATGAATCGGGTGACTCTGCAAGAGGGTGATGGCTATAGGTCGGGTTGAGCGGCCGCTCGTAGAATGTAGGCGTAATAATATTTACCGCCCTCTCAACCGGGTTCGTATCCCTTATGCCCATATCCCCGCCCGCCGGATGTATATGGTAGGCATTTGCCCAGAGCTCTACAAACGGCACTATAACCGGGGCCGCGAGGAAAAAACCTATGATAAAGCTTATAACGAACTTACCGACGGCCCTACCCGGACTAAACCACCCTTTCTCCTCCACCCCGCCCGGCTCGGAGGTTTGGGCGGGAAAGGTCACGAGCCTGAGCGCAAAATAGAGAGCGCCCAGAAAGAGCACATAAAGCGCCGTCTCCGGCTGACCGGCCAAGAGCACAAGGGCGAAGGTAACGGCACTGGCGGCAATATCGACAAGCCTCCCCCTCCTGGCGAGCGCCTCCATACAAAGGAGCAAGAGCGGGGCGACCATAGCGACATTTACCATCTGCTCGAGGTTGATAAACCAGACAAAAGTACCTGAGAACATATAGAAAATACCGCCGAGAAAGGAGGCGGAGAAGCTAAGCGAGATGGCGCGAAGAAATAGAAATGTAACGATGCCTGCGAAGAGAAGCCTCCCCAGCAGGAAGAAATCCCACATCCATACGGGCGAGATATCCTCCAGTATCTGATAGGGGAAGAACGCCTTGGACGAATACTGCGCGGCCAGAGGGGTGCCCGCACCCTGATAAGGGTTCCACAGCGGCGCGGTAAGGTCCTTGTACTGCTCGCCTACGAGCTTGTTCATGGGAAATTCGAAATAAGCGGGGGTCGCGAGATCAATGCTCAGCGTATGATTGGCGCTTCGGCCCTCGTAATCATAGGGCCAGCTCTCCATCACACCGTGGGGATAATAATTACCGGGCAGAAGCGTCTTACCCGAAAAGACGACCGGCGCGTAAAGGAGCGCGATCAGAAAGATATAGAAGAGAAAGGCCTTAGGAGCCTCTTTGCCCCTAACATATGATGTAAACGAAGCTGACCCTATATCCAAAATGAGGTTTTCTCGCTCTTTAAGAATAAAAGCCCCTCGGCATCTTAAGAAATATAGACAGACAAAAATGCTCTTCTAGAGAATCCTGCCAAGCTTATTGAGGAAATCACCGACAGCCACCCTTATCACCGCGCTTACGTCCCAGTCCTGACTAAGCTCTTCGGTATACTCCTTGGCGAGCTTTTTTAGCTCTTCGAGCTGATCTTCTTCAAGGGTGACGCTAAGTTCAACAAAATCCTCTTCGTGGCTATGT
>CBDVCO010000089.1:0-8044 GCA_965372515.1 uncultured bacterium
AAACATAATGAATTCATTCCCAGCGATCAATTTTACAGGCGTTTTAAGGTAAATGACGATGGGGCCCGTATAAGGCGCACATCAAGCCCATGCAAGCACCTGTGGAACAACCCCGCAATCCATTTCGTCGGCACTATATGTCCGTGCTCTTTTGACGCCGACGAGAACTATAACCTCGGCGACCTTAAGACCGAGACATTTAAGAGTATCTGGAACGGCAAGGCCTACCGGGATATACGAAGCCGGTTTAGAAAGAACTGGGAGGGGATAAAAATTTGCGCTGAATGCTCCTATGCCTACGAGGGGGGAAGCTGCTCAACCGAGACCATTGCTGACGCGGTCTACTTTGACCCGGTAAAGGCTTAACGGGCAAGACGACATTTAATGATCACCCCTTTGTGGTTACAATTTAAAGAACGGGCACTTTAACTCAAAAACCTACTTTTACCCATATAGATAGATGACAACTCTAAAAGAAAAGATAAATCTCTTAAAAGGACTCGTTACCGCGGAAACTGCTAAGACGGGCCCTTTTTATGTAAGCATCGACTTAACGCAGCGCTGCAACCTCCGTTGTATCGGCTGCCCTTACAAGTCGGGCGACAGGTCGGAACTGCTCCGTGAAAATTTGAGCGCTGAAGAAGCCGCTTTGCCGCAAGAAAAAGATATGCCCGTGCCGGTGTTCAAGAAACTTTGCAGAGAACTTAAGGATATGGGCACAAAAGAGCTGATACTGCAGGGTCAGGGAGAGCCGCTCTTCCATCCACGAATCTTCGATATTATAGCCATAGCCAAAGACGAAGGTTTTAAACTGCTTCTGCTTACCAACGGTACGCTGCTCGATGAAGAGAATTGCCGCGCTCTGATAGATCTGGGGCTGGATATGCTCAAGGTTAGCCTCTGGTCAAGTACGCGTGAGGATTATGTAAAGACCAACCCCGGCACAAAGCCGAAAGATTTCGATAAGGTTATCAACGGCATGAAGTTATTAACCGAGCTTAAGACCGAACTGAGTAGCGAGCTTCCGGAGTTATGCCTGAACCAGCCAATAAACCGCTATAATCACAAAAGCATTGACGCCCTGGTTGATATAACCGTGGCTACCGGGTGTAACAGCCTGCAATTAACCCCGCTTTTCATTACAACCGAGGAACATGCTTCCTCCGCCCTTTCACCGGATGAACTATCAAAGCTTCGAGTGAAGCTTGCCGAGACTAAAGAGAAGCTTGCATCACTTAAGATAAACCACAACATCGACCGGCTAATCAAGATGTACGATATAGGAGAGGACGTCTGGAATAAAGTCCCATGCTACATAGGCTGGATCCACGCGCGTATTGGTCTTGACGGCGGCATGCGGCCATGTCCACCCTACGTGAAAACACTCGGAAATATAAACAAACAGAGTTTCCGTGAGATCTGGAACGGCACCGGTTTCCGCTCGTTTAGAAGACAATCCATGACCAGCAAAGGACTCCTGGCCATCTCAACAAAAGAAGCCAACTGCGGATATTGCTGTTATGTCTGCGATAACCTGCGCGTTCACAATATCTTCAAATGGCTTTCGCCCTTTATATCGAAAAGGGATAAAAATAAATTAAGCTCAGAAAAAACCGAACGTTTCATATAACATTATCATGCAAGGGTAACCTGTTTATGTCCAAAGAACCCAAACTCTCCATTGTCATAGCGTCATACAATTCGGCTATGACCGTGGGGGCATGTCTGGATAGTCTTATTGCTCAGGAGTGTGATTCCGCGTTCGAGGTCATAGTGGTGGATAGCTCCTCGGACGGGACTGCTGAGTTGATCGCAAAGGGCTTTCCAAATGTAAAGCTCCATGCATTCAAGGAGAGGAAGTTCGTCGGTGACGCCAGGAATATAGGTATAGCTGCGGCAAGGGCGGATCTTGTCGCCTTTATAGACGCGGACTGCACGGCCGAAAGGGACTGGGTAGAAAAGATCCTTGAGGCCCACAAATCGCCCCACCTTGCGATAGGCGGTGCTATCGCCAATGGAAACCCGAATAGCGCTGTGGGCTGGGCGGCCTATTTCACGGAATTCAACCAGTGGATACCAAAGACGCCGGCCCATCTCTCGATTGACATCGCCGGGGCCAACATGAGTTATAAAAAAAAGGTCTTCGCTGACTTAGGCAGCTTTATTGAAGGAACCTACTGCTCGGATACGGAATTTCACTGGCGGCTAAAGAGCTCCGGTAAAAGCCTTTTTTTCGATCCTTCTATCCGCATCAACCACCGAAACATAGACAAGTTGGGTGATTTACTACGGCACGAACTCCACCACGGTCAATCCTTTGCTAGGGTACGCGTAAAAGCCAAGGAGTTTTCCGTCTTGAGGCGATCCATATACGCGCCCCTGTTTCCAGCCATCTTCACAAAACTCCTGATTAATGCCGCCCAAAAAAATCTTAAGAACAGGATATATCTATCGCAATTCATAAAGGCGCTTCCTCTCCTCAGCCTTGGACTACTATCCTGGTCTCTAGGCGAATGCATAGGTTACATAAAGGGAGAACTTGAAGAAAAGAGAGGAGGCTCTTAGAGAGGTGAACTACTTTTCCCTCATCCTTATATACATACCCTCGTGTTTTTGTGAGCGTCTGTAGTCTCTCTTTATATAGGGGCAATCCGGGTCGAGCCTTTTGTCCGCGATTATCATTGGACGGTCTTTTTCAATTCTATCGCATAGCCCTTTAAAGGTAACGTGGAACCAGTAGAAGTCGATATCTTCTCTGAAGAGATTGAAGTATCTATCCGGGTCATGGACCCTGTCCGTCTTCTCGGTAATTGAGAGCGCGTATCTGATCCTTTCAATCTGCGGGGTATTCGGTTTTTTAAAGGGCTTCTTTGCGATGGCGAAGGCCGGTATGGCGGTCCCTATAATCACTATTATAAGGAGCCGCCTTGGATTTGCGGAAAAAAAGGTTACAAGGGCAAAGGCCGCGAGTATAGTGATAAGGGGTATGGAGTGCATGAAGTATTGCGGGTTAGGGTGGCTGGCAAGCAATACGCTCGCCAGGAGAGTAAACGAGAGTACGACGAGGCGCACCCTGTTCGCGCTCCGCTGGCCCTTCTTCATGACGAGCCAGATTCCCGGCAAGTAGAAGGCCCAGACAAGCAGATTCCTCCTGAATGTGAGAAAGATATTACTCACCGGGGTAAAGCCCCCGCCCATGTTTAGATTGTGCTTCCAGTTCAGGAATACGTAAGCATCGAGGCCTCCCGTAGCGAATAAGTAAATGTAAAACGGCACAAGTGAGATAATAAAGATGAACGAATAGAGCAGGAAGTCCTTGAAAGACAAGTCTCTTCGCAATATATCGACCACCATTACTGCCCCCAAAAGGAATATCAGAATCATTGCCTTCTGAAGAAACATGAACGATATTGCGAGCGCTATCGCACTAAAGATAAGATCGATCCTATTCCTCTTCTCATAGAACGAAAAGAGGAATAGGATCGATATAAGCCCGAAGAGCACTTGCGGCGTGTCGGTCCTGATCTCTATGCCCCTGTGAATAAATATGCGCATGGAGACAAGGAGCACGATGCTCAAGAGCGCCGTCTTGTGGTCGAAGAGTCTCCTGGAGATTATGTAGGTAACGAGGACTATGCCGAGAAGCATGAAGAGCGCCATAGCCCTGAGGACGAAGAGTGTGGCAATACTATCACCGAAAATCGCTATGACAGGCGCGCTCAGAAAATAGAGTAGCGGGTGATGGTGCTGGAAGAAGTCTGTGTAGATGGAACCGGTGTTGAGCACCTTCCAGGAGGTGTGTATGGTTTCGAACTCGTCTACATTAAAACCCGTACGATAAGAGTTGAAAGCGACGAACAAGAGCAAGAGAGCAAAAATGATCCATAACCCTTTCTCACTCTCTACGCCGTGTGGTTTCATATCAATGACTCTCTTTAGCAGCTATCTTTAAGATTGTCCCTGGTGCGATGCTCAGGTCCCAGAGGGGGATTTGAAGTAATTGCTTATGATTTATTTTTATTATATATTAGAAAACATGGATTGACCTAAATTTTTAATCTTTATGACTAATCAATATTGAAAACTTCCTCAAGCTCTTATGGCATAGCAATAGGGCTTGTGAGGGCTGTTATTATATGCGCCTTACCAGGATTAGAAAACTTCTCACATCCAGACCGGAAAAAAACCTGACGCTGGTCTTGGCCGGAAATATCACGGCCGCCGGCCTGGGTTTCCTCTCCATACTTATAATCTCCAGAGTGCTGACGGTAAGCGCCTTCGGGCTCTTTAACCTGGCCTTGTCGATAATGATAATACTCTCATCCCTCTCGGGGCTGGGCACGGAAACAGGCATGGTTACCTTCGCCTCGTTCCACCTTAGAGACGACAGACAGGGAAAAGCCGCCCGGGTCATCAGAGTGGGCTTTTACGCAAGGACCGTCTTTTCCCTGATCATAGCCATGACCGTCTTCCTCACGGCCCGTCCGCTCTCTACGGTTATCTTTCACTACCCTGAACTTGTGCCCCTTGTAAAGCTGTCCTCCGTCGGCATCTTCGTGATCTCGATCGCCGCTTTTTTTAAAAGCGTCTTCTTTACCTATCAACTCTTTAAACGCTCTGTCGTCCAACAGCTGCTGGTGGATATCATAAAGCTCGTGACCGTCTTCTGCTTCCTATATCTGCTGAGGATGGAGACAGCAACAGCCTTCGCCATCTTCGCCCTGGCGCCGCTCTTGGGGATTATCTACGGGTTCATCATGCTCAAGAAGCGCCTCATGATCAAGAACGAACCGGTGCCCGGCCTGTACCGTCGGCTATTCGATTTCAGTAAATGGATATTTATTTCCAACCTATGCGTATTGATATTGCCGTATATAGGGATATTCATGCTCTTCAGGATGGCTGGCAACGAGGCGGCGGGCATCTACGCCCTGGCCCTGAACCTTACCTACATATTTCCCATCATCATTTATTCTCTTTACTCCGTGCTCTTACCGAAGCTCTCGAGGTTTAAAGAGAGAGAAGAGTTCGAAAAGTACTTTAAAAGCTCTATGAAGGTATCTTCCCTTATAGCAGTGGTAATCGTCCCGATTCTGATATTCTCTTCAAAGATCATCCCGTTCTTCTTCGGTGTAAAGTATACCGGCTCCGTTCCTGTCTTCAATTTGTTCTTGCTGGGCTTTTTCGCAACCACCGTCAACAGCACTCTGCGAATCCTTCTCTTTTCCATTGAGAAGCCTCAGATAGTTACCATTGTGGACTCTTCAAGGGTGTTCATTATGATCATCTTATCTTATTTATTCATCCCCTATCTAGGCGTGAAGGCCCCCGCCGTAGCATATCTCCTGGTTAACGCGCTCGCGCTCACCTGCCTCTCAGTATATATCTTCAAGAAAATAATGGCAGGGGGGGAGATAGAATTCACGAAAGAGAATGGCCAAGAGACGGGTGTCGGCTAGAGGCCTTACCCTATCGCCTCGGTGATCTCAGGAGAACTATCCTGTTGTAGAGCCATCCTATAATTGCGCCGCAGATGGTGCCAACGGCGAATCCGTAGGCAAACCCTATGAAGCTACCCAAGAAGGTGACGCTGTATCCAATGAAGAACTGGCCCAAGAGTTGAAGGTGCGGGCCGACAACGTAGTTGCCGTCGGCGTCGATATGGCCGCCCTTTATTACGAGCCAGTTCGTCATGATGAACAGAACCAGACCGAACGTGATGCCCAGGACCAGGCCTATGATCTTTGCATTAAGACTCAAAACACCTGTAAATATCTTCTCATTATCTGAATTGTTTGCCTCTGCCACCAAAACACCTCGTTATAACCGGTTGAAATTAATAATGGTCAAAGAAAGTTCTAAAACTCAAGAACTCGGCCTCTTTCTTAACTCGATAGATATAGAATGCGAGGAACATGTTCCTGAGATATGAAAAGAGCCAACCGAAGAGGAAGCCCCAGACAAAGCTGTAGCAAAGTCCTAGGAGCGCGCCTTTGACCGTCACAGTGTACCCCACAAAGTACTGGCTAAGTATTATGGCGTTCGCCCCCACGACCTCTCCGCCCTTCAATGCCAAAATAAGTGTGCTTAAAAAGACCACCAACCCCGACACCGTGCCTACCGCCATGGCAAAAGAGAAGTTGTCGAGCCGGGAAAAGGCCCTCTTAACCACCTGATCCGGTATGAGCTCCGCAACAGAGCTTTCGCTTATCTCTTCGTGGTACTCCTGTTCAACGTTCACCTCCCATAAATCGTGTGCCGCCACTGCCCCTGCCCCCAGCACGTTCTCTACGGCAAACATGGCCGTAAGCATGGAATGGTCCTGGTTGTTGTACTTATGCATGCCGTTACGGCCAATTAATTGAAGGTTCTTGATATTTGCGAGGAATTCCTTGACGATCTCCAGAGAATCCTTGTATGTGGAATCGTAAATGGGGTAGGCCTTCGGCACCCTTACAACCTTTGCGTCCACTACTTCTGTGCCCTTTACAAGGCCTAGCTCTTCAAGCTCCGTCTTCCCAAGCTCCACAAGCTCTTCATCGTCCATGGTCCAGAGTTCATCCCCCTCAAAGCAAAAGTACTCGAGCCCCAGGCATGTCTTCTTCTCATCCGGCACCATCTGCGGGCTCCAGTTCTTAAAATTCTGGATACGCCCGAGCTTTACCCCCGGGTCATGAACATATATCCAGTTGTCGGGGAATAGCTCTTTCTTGTCCACTATCAGGGCCACGGTAAGAAAGTCCCTGTACTTTAACGATTCGGCCGCCTCTCTGACAGCCTTCGGGGGCGCGGGGTCAAGCTTCGAGATAAGCTCTCTGACGGGCATACTGCTTATAAAGTCCGTGGCCGAGAGGGCCTCGACATTTCCATCTCTCTCAACCTCCACCGCCTCAACAGACCCCTTTTTCCAGATGATCTTCCTGACATTCGAGTCAAGGCGAACCTCTAAGCCGTTCCTTTCGGCTATCTCCTTAACGGCCTGCCACATCATGCCGGGGCCGAACTTCGGGTAGTGGAAACTCTTTATGAGCGTTTTAATGATCTTCTTCTTACCACCCCCCGCGCCTTGCTGAATAAGCGAGTTCTTCAGCACCTTTAGAAGCGATAGCCCCTTTATCCTCTGCGCCGCCCACTCTGCCCTTATCTCGGTGCACGGGATACCCCAGACCTTTTCGGTATATGTCTTAAAGAATGTCCTGTAGAGCCGTTTGCCGAAGCGGTTTGTGACCCAGTCCTCAAAACTCTCTTCCTTTTTGGCTGGGAGAAGGTGGACGTAGAGGTAGCTTAAGAATATCAGGAGACTCTTCCCTATACCGAGACCGAAGAGAGCGTTCATTGGCTTTAGCGGGTAGTCGAAGAACCTTCCGTTGTAAAGTATCCTTGAGAGCCTCGAACGATGAAGGAAGTCCTCTTTCAGTATCTCGTTCCACATATCTTCGACCCTTTTGACTTTGGTAAAGAAACGATGTCCGCCCAGGTCGAAATGGTAACCCTTGTAATCAACTGTCTTTGATATGCCGCCCACCTGGGAGTCCTTTTCCAGCACGACCGATCCAACGCCCGCCCTTGAAAGATCATAGCCGGCGGTGAGCCCAGCCGGGCCGCCCCCGATGATGACCACCTTCTTCCTGTCTGCTCTTTCGTCGCTACAGCGCACCACGCCTCACCACCAAATAATAGATAGGATTAAGGAACGGGACCTTGAGAGTGACCCAACTAAAGACGAAAGAGAGGCCGGAGTATATGTAATAGAAAAGGTGAAGCGGTATAGAGGCCAGCATGAACCCGGCCCCCTTTGAGCGAAAAAAGAAAGTATAGAGCCGCCTGTTGAGTACGACAACCGCTATGAATAGAACAATGATGAGGAGCGCGGCCAGCGTGGGCACTCCGTGGCCGTAGAGACTCGTACCGGATAGAAAGAGAAACGGCAGGGTCAGGAGCATCAAGGCGACGCAGATCGAACTTATCTTTTCCGAGAGTTTTAAATTGAGCCCCTTTGGCATATACCCTGTCTCGATAATAAGACCCGACCACGGGACGGCCC
>CBDVCO010000090.1:0-7983 GCA_965372515.1 uncultured bacterium
AACGTTTTATCGGTTCAGGTTTCTAACCTGAACCTAAGATTAAAATATGGGTGGTCAGTGTGCCGTCGATTCGCATAAAGAAGGAGCTAAATAAGGGGGTATATTTTCTTACCTTTACAATAAGGCGCTGGTACTATCTTTTTGACAGGCACAACCGCTGGGATATTCTTTTGGATTCTTTGCGGTATTGTCAGGAAAACAAAGCACTAAAGATATATAGATGGGTTTTTATGCTCAACCATATTCATCTGATTGTCCAAAATAACGATGTCGCTGGGTTTGTCAGAGATTTTAAGCATTATACTGCTAATGAATTGCGAAAGAATCTTCTTGCTACCGAACCGGAGATACTAAAGCTTTTCGAAGAAGACGGAAATGCCCGGATATGGGGGGTAACAAATATGCCGGAACTTATTGAGAGTGAAGAATTCTATATTCAGAAATCTAATTATATTGAGCAAAACCCGGTTAGAAAGAGTTATGTTAAACGAGCGGAAGATTGGGTGTATTCATCAGCTAACGATGAACACTTGCTGGAGATCGAGCGGCTTGTTTAGGGTTCAGGTTGGAAACCTGAACCGATGAGGCAAATGTTAAGGTTCAAGTTGGAAACTTGAACCAACAGGAGGGCGGTTATTTCATATGCCTTTGCAGAATCTATCGTGATATACGGCCTCGTCATTTTTTTGATCGGCGGCTCTTCTGCCGATTTCTTCCCCTTCTTTATCCTCTCCCTCGGTACTTTCCTTATCTATTTTCCAAGGATTAGCCAGTGGGAAGAGACAGCGAAAGAGCAAGGCTATAAATTCGGTCAAGCAGGCTAGCGGCGGGGCCACCTATTATGTCTCTTTTACCTCTTTAAAACCACCCTACATAATTATTGATCGACTCATTAAATAGGTGCGCCGCGTAGAAGCAAGCTCTGCAAACCTTATACGCTGCGTTGCGCGGTATAAAACAGGCTATGCCTGCTATTGACGCAATCAAGGACCGGGAGTACAATTAGGCCAGAAGGAATCGCCTTCAAGAATACCTAATCTCAGAAGGAGCTGGCAAATGAAGAAGAGACAGATCGCGCTCTGGACCTTTCTCTTTCTTCTCTTCTGCTCGCTTAATATAAGCGAAGCCAGAGGGGTAGACAAGAAGGAAGTCCAGGGAGCGATGAGCGCATATATCGAGGCAAAGACGTTTCAAGGCAACGGGGACTACTATATTAAGGGAGTAAAGGCCGAGTTCGACTACATCCACGAGGGGGTGGACAGAAAATGGGGCGGAATTTATGTCTCCTGCGCCGACTTTAAGGCCGGCTCTGATGTTTACGATATAGACTATTACGTCAGGGCAGAGAACGGGGATTTGACTGTCGTTAAGGAAGTGCTTCATAAGAAGAACGGGAAGAAGGTCAACGAGGTACTCTGGAAGGCAGATTAGCCTGCCCGGGTACACTCTCGTGGATCTTCTCTTTTAAGGGGGGGCGTTGTGGCATCGAATACCCTTGCTCAAAAGATCATAAGCGAGCATATAGTATCGGGAGAGTTCTCCCCCGGCTCCGAGATCGGGCTTCGTATTGACCAGACCCTCACCCAGGACGCAACAGGCACGCTCGTCTACCTGGCGCTCGAGGCACTCGCGCCGAAAGAGCTGAAGACCGAACTCTCCGTAAGCTACGTAGACCACAACATCCTCCAGACCGACTTTAAGAACGCCGACGACCACAGGTACCTCGAATCCATAGCCGCGCGCTACGGCATATACTTCTCCCCTCCGGGTAACGGCATCTCCCACCAGGTCCACCTCGAACGCTTCGGCCGTCCGGGAAAGACGCTCCTCGGCTCGGACAGCCACACCTCGACAGGCGGGGCGCTCTCAATGATCGCCATCGGCGCGGGCGGCGTGGACGTGGCCCTTGCAATGGCGGGCGAGCCCTTCTCTGTGAAGACGCCGGAGATCTTCGGTGTGAGGCTCATAAACGAGCTCCCCCCCTGGGTTTCTGCAAAGGACGTAATACTGGAGATGCTGCGCCGCCATACGGTAAAGGGCGCTGTGGGGAAGATAGTCGAGTACTTCGGCCCGGGCGTAGAGACGCTAAGCACTACCGACAGGGCGACCATAGCAAATATGGGAGCGGAACTGGGGGCGACCACATCCGTATTCCCATCTGACGAGCGGACAAGGGACTTTCTAAAGAGGCAGGGGCGAGAGGGTGATTACCTGGAGCTAAAGGCGGACGACAATGCCGAGTACGACGAGGTAGACGAGATAGACCTCGCTACCCTCGAGCCGCTCATTGCCTGTCCAACGTCGCCGGACAATGTAAAGACGGTTAAAGAGGTGGAGGGCACACCGGCCGAGCAGGTCATAATCGGCTCTTCGGTCAATTCGTCCTTCAGGGACCTGATGGTGGTCGCAAAAGCGGTAGAGGGTAAGAGTATAGCGCACGGAATGAGCTTCGAGGTCAATCCAGGGAGCCGCCAGCTTATAGAGAACATTGCCGCTTCGGGCGCGATCTTGCCTCTGCTCCATGCCGGGGCCCGCATCCACCAGTCCGGGTGCCTCGGGTGCATCGGCATGGGACAGGCACCGGCGACCGGAACGGTCTCGGTCAGGACCTTTCCGAGGAACTTCGCGGGCAGGAGCGGGACAGAGGGCGACCTGGTTTACCTCTCAAGCCCGGAGACCGCGGCGGCGACCGCTCTTAAGGGCGAGATCACCGACCCGAGGGGGCTTGGAGACTATCCCGGGGTCGAAGAGCCGGAGCGCTACATCTATAACGAGGATATAATTGTCGCGCCGCTTGCAGATGACGAGAGAGAGAAGGTCGAGATCATCCGGGGGCCGAATATAAAACCCTTTCCCGAGTTCGACGCCCTGCCCGATTCATATGCGGGCGAGGTGATCCTAAAGACCGGCGACAATATCACCACCGACCATATCCTTCCCGCGGGAAATACCGTATTGCCGTTCAGGTCCAATATCGAACGGATAAGCGACTTTACCTTTACGAGGATCGACAAGGGCTTTCCCGAAAAATGCCGCGCGGCCAATGGAGGTTTTGTCGTCGGCGGCGAGAACTACGGACAGGGCTCTTCGAGGGAGCACGCCGCCATAGCGCCGAGGTTTTTGGGCATAAGGGCCGTGATTACGAAGAGCTTCGCGAGGATTCACAGGGCGAACCTCATAAACTTCGGCATACTCCCCCTCACATTCGTTCATTCCGATGACTATGACCTGATAGAAGAGGGCTCAAAGGTCTCTCTTGTGTCTATCAGGGCCGCCGTAGATGAGGGGCGCGAGAGCGTGAGCGTCTCTGTTGGCGAGAAGGTAATCGAACTCAAGATGGACTTGAGCGAGAGGGAGCGCGAGAACGTCCTCGCAGGCGGCATCCTGAACCATAAGAGGAGGAGTTGAAAAAACCGGCAAAAGATGCTATGGTTTTTGTAAGTGTTTCGTGACTGGTCATTAATCAACCATTTCAGGGGGTTACAATTAATGGAACATACCAGACGGGAATATACCAGACGACAGAGGAGAATACCCATTTCAGGCCTGGCAAAGGTGCTGAAGATCGGTAGTAAGGCAACGATCGATACGGAGCTTATGGATATCTCTAACTTTGGCGCGAGATTTAAGACAAAGGTCCCATTTAGAGCCAATGAGAGGATAATGCTTTCGATAGTTCTGGACGAGGGGGGCAAGATCGTAGGGTCCGAAGAGGTTGTAGCGAGTGTTAGATGGATGGAGAGTTCAGCGAAAGAAAATTCGGCCGGAGCGCAGTTCGATATAAAAATAAGCGATAAAGGTTTTCCGCTCTTTAATCAGCGTCTCGAATACCTGAAGACTCACGAATAGCTTGATCTTCCCTTAATTATATTCCTAATGGTTTATCTCTGTAGTTCTCTTTTCCCCTATTCCACACTGGAAAAAACCAATAAAAAATGCTATAATAATTGCCATTAATTTCCGGTATTGATTGGTTGCGGCTATTTGATAAATAACCATGGAATGGAGTTGGAATTGATGGATGATACCAGACAGCAGAGGAGAATACCCCTTCACGCAAAAGCAAGGGTATATAAGATCGGGAGCCAGGAGAAACCCGAGGCGGAACTTCTGGATGTCTCCAACTACGGCGCGAGCTTTAAGGTATCGATACCATTAAAGCCCAAGGACAGGATAATGCTTTCGATATCCATAAACCACGATGACGAGGTCATGGAATCGGAAGAGGTCGCCGCGAGCGTCAGGTGGGTGGAGCGCGCATCGAAAGACTATTTGGTCGGAGCAAAGCTCGATATAAAGATAAGCGATAAGGGTTTCCCGCTCTTTAACAGGTGTCTCGAATATCTAAAGACCCACGAATAGTTTGAACCTTCCTGTGCTAAGTTGGTAGATTATGAAAGACCCTTCTATTTTTAAATTTTTCTTTGTTCCCCTTTTTTTGATAGTTCTCCTTGAGGCTGTCCAACTCCTCATGGGTATGAATTACTATCCCCATAAGAGCACACCTATAGAGACGCTTACCTCGGTGGCCCTGGTATTTATCTTTCTCTCCGTGATCCTGGGCGTGATCTCCGCTCTCGTCTCCCGTTTAGGCGGCCGCGTGAGGTTAATGGAGAGCCGCTTTTCCGCCCTGGTAGAGGTCTTTTCCGTTACGGCCCTTGCTGTCGTTTATGTCCCGGCCGCGATACTCGTCTTTAAAAAGATATACCCCGAGACCACTGATCTCTTCTGGCGTACCGGCTACGGGGTATTCCCAATTCTTATCCTCGCCTGCGCGATCTTTCTCCGTATATTTTTTAAAGACGGTTTCAGGCGAAAGTACCACGGCTTTGTAGGCCTTTTCTGGAAACCTGCCGCCATCCTTCTGGTTGTCTCGATCGTGTGGGTACCGATATTTTATATTTTCTCGCAGGAGAGAGTCAAACCTGCCCAGGCCTCTCTGCTGCCCGGGGCCGAGCAGCGTGGTCTTGGTGAGCAAAAGCCCAATATAATCCTCATAACCTTCGACGCGCTTAGCGCCAATCACATGTCCCTTTACGGTTACGATAGAGAGACCACGCCGTTTTGGAAGTCCCTTGCCGAAGAGAGTTTTGTTTTCGAACGGATGCATTCCAATTTTTATCTGACACAGCCGTCGCTTACAAGTATTCTTACTTCGAAATATCCCTGGACGCACGGCGTACACGCCTGGCTTGAAAGTCTGAAGGTCGACAGTTCTGAAAATATCGCTTCCGAGCTTGCGGACGTGTACTACACCGCGGCAATTGTCCCAAGCATCTATCAGTACCCCGAGTTCATGGGCTTAAAAGAGCAGTTTGATCACAGTGAGTGGGTAGGCTCCGATTACCTCGGCATGCCCGCGCTCTATAGGTTCGTCTCAAGCCTCGGGTTTTCTCCATACGCCATACCGATCTTCAGGCACGCGGTCTTCTTAAACCATGGAAATCCCATATCGGCTCTGGATATGCCATTTGAGTCAGCCTCCGGTCTTTTGCGTGAGAAAAGAGACCGCCCGGTCTTTATCTGGACCCACATCTGGCCGCCGCACTACCCGTTCGAGGTGCTCCCCGACTTTAAGGGGCGCTTTCTACCGGCAGGCGTTGAGGTAAATGAGGTCATGGGTAATTACACACAGGCTCAAGAGGCGGATGTCGCCGGGATGAGGGCCAGGTACGACGAGAGCGTCCTATATATTGACCATGCCCTGAAGCTCTTTATAAATGCCCTTAAAGAGTCAGGCCAATATGAAAAGAGTATAATAATAGTAACCGCTGACCACGGTGAGACCCTTGAGCGCGGTTATTCGATGGCCCCGTCCCCGTTGATGTACGAATCCCTCTTCCATATTCCGCTCCTCATTCACCTTCCCGGCCAAACCGACGGTGTAAGGGTCCTTTCACTGGCTGAACAGGTAGACCTTTCGCCGACCATGCTCGACCTTATCAACATGCCCATACCGGAGTGGATGGAAGGCGAGTCCCTTGTGCCCTACATGGACGATCCGACCAAGCTTAGTGAAAAGACCAAATTCAGCGCGGTCTTACCGGAACAGGGGTTTGATAGAGAGAGGCCGGGCTGGAGGTTTTCGGCTTACAGGGATGAGTATAAATTAATCTACCACATGTATAACGACTCCGCCGTCCTCTTCAAGGTAAAGGGCCTCCGCCAGATAGAAGAAGACCTTTCGACCACCCATAAAGAGAGATTTCGCCAACTGAAGCTCGATCTCTTTAAGAAGATCGAGAAGAACTACGACTACCTTAATATGGTTCAAAAAGAGAAGGAGAAGGAAGCGAAGTAGTTTAGCGGACCCTTCTTATAGAGGGGCAATAAAATGGCCATTAACGGCCCCGGAATATCTCGCCTGAAGCCCAGAAAACCCTTGCCTTAAATACCCAAAATTGATACTTGTGATAGGTTCATGAGCACTCTGTTATTAACCTTACTTTAAGGGGGGTTTTTCATCAGGTGAAGCTTAAGACATTCCAAAAGGGAATCCATCCCGCATATCATAAAGAGCTATCCGCCTCAAAAGAGGTCATGCACGCGCCTGTGCCTAAGAGGGTCGTTATCCCTTTAAGCCAGCACATAGGAGCGCCGTGCGCCTCACTCGTAAAGAGGGGGGATATGGTCGAAGAGGGCCAAAAGATAGGCGAGGTCGTTAGCTTCGTCTCCGCCCCGATCCACTCAAGTGTCTCCGGCAAGGTCAAATCAATAGACGTGCTCCCCTTTGTAGGCGGCGGCAAAGTATTGAGCGTTGTCATAGAGACTGCCGAGGATTTTGTGCCGAAGAAGTGGGACGAGGGTGAAGAGGGCTTCGGGCTCGATCTCGAGGATATGAGCCGCAAGGATATCCGCGACCTTATAAGGGAGGCGGGCATCATCGGCATGGGAGGGGCCGCCTTCCCCACATCGGTTAAACTAAACCCGCCAAAGGACGTGGTCGTTGACGCGGTAATCCTTAACGGTTGCGAGTGCGAGCCCTACTTAAGCGCCGACCACAGGACCATGGTCGAGGCCCCGGAAAAGGTGCTCTGGGGCCTGAGGGCCATCATGAAGGCGCTCGACGCCAAAGAGGCCTACATCGGGATAGAGGATAATAAAGAGGACGCGATAGAGGCGATCAGGAAGGCTGCGGCCACGATCATACCGGAGCTTAAGGTCGTCCCTCTTGAGACCAAGTACCCGCAGGGCGCTGAAAAGATGCTCATCAAGGCGGTGCTAGGCAGGACCGTTCCCGTAGGCAAGCTCCCGTTCGACGCGGGCGTCCTGGTGCAAAACGTCGGAACGTCCTTTGCCATCTACGAAGCGCTTAAATACAAAAAACCCCTTATCGAGAGGATCGTCACAGTAAGCGGCAACGGGGTCAAAGAACCCAGGAACCTCATGGTAAGGATCGGCACGAGCTTTGCCGAATTGATCGACCAGTGCGGGGGTCTCGCCGGTGATAAGGAGAGGGTAGTACTAAGCGGCGGCCCTATGATGGGTATAACCCAGATGACGCTAGACGTCAGCGTCGTTAAGGGCACTAGCGGCATTACGGTGCTCACGGCAGATACTGTAAAGCCGATCGAATTTCAAAACTGCATACGCTGCGCCGAGTGCGTGAACGTCTGCCCCATGGGCCTTATGCCCTATAAGATAGCCGATATGGGACGGCTCTCCATGACATCGGACTTTGAAGCGTGGGCGGGGATGAGCTGTATCGAGTGCGGATGCTGCTCCTTTATATGCCCGGCCAAGAGACCGCTGGTCCACTGGATAAGGCTTGGTAAACTAAGACTCAGGGAGGCCGCAAAAGAGAGCGCGGCTTAGTCAAGGCGTGACTCGACACGGAACACGTGACTCGACACGAAAGAAATATACTATGACCGAAGACAAAGATAAAAAAGAGGAAGAGGCTAAGCCTTCGGCCCCGGCGCCGCCCGCTAAAAAGCCGGCCCCGGCCAAAAAGGAGCCTGAGCCGGAGCCGATAGAGCTAGT
>CBDVCO010000091.1:0-7965 GCA_965372515.1 uncultured bacterium
GCCGCGCGCAGCGCTACTTTCAAGTTCATCTAGGTCTTTGCGCCATTGAGATGCCCTGGCTTGTCCTTCTTAACGGTCTTCTTCTTCTCCCCGGAGCCGTCTTTCCTGATGCCAACCGGGTCGATCGGACCTGGGCCGCCCACCCCCGGATTGGTTGCCTCAGGCCTCCCCTCTTCGGCCTCCTTCTTCGGCTTGTCAACCTTCTCCTTGGGCTTTAAGATATCCTTGGAAAGAACTATACCATTACCCGGATGCTCGTCGCCGAAGACAATATCGTCGATCTCCTCGCCGTCAAGAACCTCCTTTTCAAGGAGCACCTTGGCAAGTTTGTGGAGCCTGTCAATATTGTTGTCTAAGAGCCCCTTGGCCCTCAGATAATTATCAGTGACTATCTTCTTTATCTCGTTATCTATATCAATGGCCACCTTCTCGCTGAAATCCCTACGCTGGGATATCTCCTTACCGAGAAATATATGCTCTTCCTTCTTACCGAAGGTCAGGGGACCTATCACGTCGCTCATCCCCCACTCGCAGGTCATCTTCCTGGCTATCTCGGTCGCCCTCTCGATATCATTACCGGCGCCGGTTGTCATGTGCTTCAAGACCAGCTCTTCGGCCGCCCTGCCCCCCATGAGCACGCTGATATTGTCCATGAGATGCTCTTTATCGTAGGTATGCCTCTCGTCAATGGGCAGCTGCTGAGTAAGGCCTAACGCCATACCCCTTGGAATTATAGAGACCTTGTGTATCGGGTCGGTCCCGGGGATGAGCCTCGCGACCAGCGTGTGGCCGGCCTCATGATATGCGGTATTATTCTTCTCTTCCTCGCTTATTATCATGCTCTTTCGCTCGGAGCCCATAAGGAGCTTATCCTTTGCCTCGTCGAACTCGTCGCGGCCTACCTTATCCTTGCCCCTCCTCGCCGCCAGGAGCGCCGCCTCGTTTACGAGGTTTGACAGATCGGCTCCGGAGAAACCGGGAGTCCCCCTGGCGTATACCTCCAGATCGACATCGTCTTCAAGCGGTACCTTAGCGGCATGGACCTTGAGTATCTCGGCCCTTCCTTTGATGTCGGGCTTTGGGACCACAACGGTGCGATCGAACCTGCCGGGCCTTAAGAGCGCCGGATCGAGAACGTCCGGCCTGTTTGTCGCGGCCACTATGATAACGCCTTCGTTACTCTCGAAACCGTCCATCTCGACGAGGAGCTGATTGAGCGTCTGCTCCCTCTCGTCATGGCCGCCGCCAAGCCCCGCGCCTCTATGTCTGCCAACGGCATCTATCTCATCGATAAATATTATGCACGGGGCGTTCTTCTTGCCCTGGATAAAGAGGTCCCTTACCCTGGATGCCCCGACACCAACGAACATCTCCACAAAGTCGCTGCCCGAAATGCTGAAGTACGGCACGTCGGCCTCGCCTGCGATGGCCTTGGCAAGCAGCGTCTTACCGGTACCGGGGGCGCCGACAAGCAGAACACCCTTGGGAATGCGTCCGCCGAGCTTCGTGAATTTCTTCGGGTCCTTTAGAAAGTCTATGACCTCCTCGACCTCCTGTTTGGCCTCGTCAATGCCTGCGACGTCTTTAAAGGTAACCTTCTGCTGGTCTTCGTTTAAGAGCTTGGCCTTGCTCTTGCCAAAGCTCATCGCCTTGCCGCCGCCCGACTGCATCTGGCGCATAAAGAATATCCACACGCCTATAAGTAGAAGCATCGGGAACCACGAGAGCAGGATCGTACCCCAGCTCGGGGTATCCAGAACCGGCTCAGCGGCAATCTTTACACCCTTGCTCCTCAAACGGCCGACAAGCTCCGGATCGTTCGGGGCATAGGTGGTAAAAGACTTCCCGTCTGAGAACTTGCCCTTTATGGAGTTGCCCTGTATGGTGATCTCCAAAACGTTATTGGCGTCCACTGCGGTAATAAAATCGCTGAAGACGATCTTGTTGTCCTCCGGCTTCTTATAGCTGAGGAGGTTGAACATCAATACGACCGTGGCGACGATTATCAGCCACATCGCGATATTTTTGTATAATTTATTCATTCTACTCTCTTTTCTCTTGGTTTTTTGCTGATTCTACTCCATATTATCCAATATAGTATTCTGTCATAAGTTACAGTATATAGCAATAATAATCTTTGGATTTCAAAAAGAATACGGGGGCTTACCGGACAAGGGCAAAGACGGGGCACTACCGAAGAGAGATATGGGATCAGCATACGCAGGGAAGAGATTTAGCCGGGTTGGCCGGCAATTTCAGCCGTTAGCGGCTAACCCGCCCCCCCCTACGGCTCGCCTAGCCCCTTTGAGAGCAGGGCCGAAGAAAAATAGAGCAGGGGCAGATAAGAGAGCACGTTTCGGTATATGGCGGTATCCTCCGTAACCACCTCGGGGACCAACACCAGGTAGAGCGCTATAAAGAGAAATAGCACCGTAAAAAGAACAAGATAGAGGTATTTTAACTCTGTTTTCCAAATACTTCGAAAACAGAGCAGGCTGATAATCACCCAGAACGGCAATATGATATTGTAGTTTGCCGACATGAAGAGCTTTTTAAAGATATCGTCGAATATCTCCCAGTGCACCACAGAGCCCCGGCCCATTTGAACGCTCTCTTGCTTTTTCTTAGTGCCCTGCCTTTGGACACTCTCCTGCTTTTTTGTATCGGCCCCTTTCTTAAGGATCGACGCGACCCTGCTCTCAGCCACCCCATGGACCGTGCTGAGATTGCTTATCTTCTTAAAAAATATCCACGGCCCGACGATTATAAGCACAGGCAGGAGAAAGGCCGCCACAGCGGCTAGTTTCCTCTCTCTCTTCGCGATCATACTCACCAGGAGGGCTAAGAAAAGGGCCGCAAAGAAGAAGATGGCCTCGTACTTCGTGCATATCGCCATACCTGTCAACAGTCCACAAAGGCCAAGCAGACGCAGGTCCCGGCCCTTTATATAACGCCAGAAAAAGACCACCCCGGTAAATGCATAGAAGGCCAGGGGAAGGTCTGCGAGCCCCTCAATGCCGTGATAGACCATGAGCGGGGCGCTTACCAGAAAAAATACCCAGACAAGACTATAAAAACGCCCGATCTCTCTGGCCACGGCACTAAAGAAGAAAAGAGCAATCGCGAAAAAATATAGGGCCGACCATATCTTTACGTAGGCCTCGTGAAAATGGCCGAGCCAGAGCGCGGCCCAAAGCTCTACCAGAGAGAGATGCAGCGGGTAGCCAAGCTCCACCCTGTAGCCCCTGCCAAAGAAGTTCCACTTGGACGGATCGAGCAGAAAACCGCGCTCGTAGAAGAAGAACTTCGCGCCGGAGGCCCAATGGCCCCACGCGTCGATCGAAAAAATGGGACGGGCCAAACATTCATCGATAACAAATAGCGCCTTTAAACCGATCCAGACCAACAGTATTATCACTACACAGGACTTAAGCCCGAAACCGGCCTTAAAGAGATCGGAGAAGAAAGAGCCGCCTTGCGCTCGACCAAAGAGAAATTCCCTGCTGAGCCCGCCGACAAACCAGTAATTTAGAATAAGAGAACAAAAGAATACCGCCTGTATAAGGGAAATAACCCAGAGAGAAAAATCAACCTCCAGGGCGCCGAGGATGAATATCTCAAAGGTGATAAATCCGAGGCCAAGGCCGAAACCGAGAGTAAGCCGTTCAATGAGAGAACTTCGGGGGTCGTTCTTTAAGAACCACGCCGAGACCAAAAAGCCGTTGATGGTCGGTATAAGGACTGCCGCCAGAAGGCTTAGTAGATTCACCTGTTCCCCCTTCCGCCCATACCGGAGGCCGCCTCGTAGAGCGCGGCCTCCGCGCCAAAGAGCCTAATGGGGCGAACCCCCCGGACCAAAACCTTATCCCCCTTCTTAAGCGCCGCCAGAGCGGCGTCGTAAGTAATAGAGCTATCGACCTCGTCAAAATAGAGCCATAGATAATTCGCCTCCGGACTTGAGCGAACAGGGAGCAGATAGTAGGCCACACTCCTTGCGACATGGTCGTCATACGCGTTCACTCGCCTGCCCGCAGGCCTTACCAACTCACCGGCAGGAACTAGCTTCTTCACCTCGTCGATAAAATCAAAGTAAGAGTCATAGTTTCCGTGATTTATCATTCTGATGCGCTCAGTTTCAGACTTATGCGCGAGCATGGCGCGGTCAACGCGCCACACCTCAAGCCAGTTAAAGTCCATCCTGAACGTAAAGAGCACGGCAGGGACCGCGAATCCTATCAAAAGAGCCTTAAAGAGCATAGCGCGGGTAAAGCGGGTACTCCTCAAACGTCCCGCAATGATAAAGGCTACTGCACAGAGCGGGATAAGACAATATAGGAGTGTAAGCATACTTAGAGAGCCGAATACGGGCGCGTTTACGCGATTCGATGTGCCTACCTCTATTGGCTCCGGCCACCAGAAACCGTCCCAGAAAATACCTGCAAGCTCCATTTTGCCGGGGCTATGGAACCCTATAGAGTCGATAGAAGTATGGAGCTTATTGCCGGGCAGCTTTAAGGCGAAGTCGTATATGATCTCGCCACTTGGGATCAAATCGCCGAGATAGACTCTGTACTCGCGATACTCATCCGTAGCACGAACGCGAAAGTTTAAGAGATATGTAAAGTTCGTATGCGCGGAGTAGAGGCTAAGCGTCGCAAACCCCGGCTTGTTGGTCTTCATTCTAAAGCTAAAGACGCTCTGGCCAGACTCTATATTTAATTGCCCCGGAGAAAAGATAACCGGAAAAGAGCCGTCTTCGATAACTATGCTCCCATCCTTTAGTTCAGGTGTAGCCCTCTCGAAGCGCCATCCGGACAAAGCCTCATTACCTTCAAACTCCCACAGACGCTCCCCCGCGACAGCAGTACCCGCAAAAAAGAACAGGGAGAAAAGGAGAAGAGATAATCTGAATTTCAGGCGAATACCCATAAAAATAGATCGTCCAAAATGATTTTGAATAAAAAAAATGACCGGGCACCTACCCCACGCGGTTATACTCCCTGACTCTAAATAATACGCCGATCTCGTCCTCGGCTACTTTTCTGCACGCCTCCATATCCACCCCGGGCACGCTCACAGCCGTAGCGACCACCTTTGCTATATGTTTCTTTGCCTCCCTCAAGAAGAAAACAATGGCGGGGTAGGACTTATCCCCGAAAGGGGTCTTTATTATCTCCTGATAGCTCTTTGAGTCGGGGGCGTTCAGGCTTACTGATATCGTATCGACGAACTTTAGTTCCGGCAAAACGTTTCTGCCATGAAAGAGGTTTGCGAGCCCGTCGGTATCTACCCTGATCTTACAGCCCATCTTCTTTAGCCTTAGCCCAATCGACTTAACGAGGTCGAGCCGAATGAGCGGCTCTCCGTAACCGCAAAAGACCACCTCGTCGTACTCTTCCGGTGCTGGCCCTATGGCGTTAAATATCTCTGCCTCACTCGGTTCTTCTGAGAGCCTTAGGTAATGGCCCTTTACGGTATAGGACTTGAACTTTGCGCAGAAAGTACAGTGATTAGAGCACCTGTTCGTGATATTCAGGTATAGGGAGTTCCTGATCTTGTAGGCTATACGCACCTCGCGCTCAGCGTCCGGTTCGAGCGCGAAGAGTTCATTCGCGTTAAGGGTGGTTATGCGGGCAATATCAACAAGGCTAACCCCCCTTGCCTCGGCGATTACACGGGCCGTATCGACCACATTCATCGGCTCGTTCCTCTTACCCCTGTTTGGCACGGGCGAGAGATACGGACAATCGGTCTCTATAAGTATCCGCTCTGTCGGCGCTAGCCGTGCGACCTCTCTCAGCTCCTCGGCCTTAGGGAATGTCACAATGCCGGAAAAAGATAGATAGAGACCCATCTCCAGGGCCTGGCTTGCCAACTGAGCGCTCCCGGAGAAACAATGCATTACCCCGCCTGTAACGCCAGCTCCCTCGCCCTTGAGTATCTCCAGGGTCTCAGCCTCGGCCTCCCTCGTATGCACAATGATCGGAAGGTTCAGTTCTCTGGCGAGCGCGATCTGAGAGATAAAGAGCTCTCGCTGCTGTTTAGGTGGAGAGTGTTCGTAATGATAATCAAGGCCGGTCTCGCCTATGGCTACGAGCTTCTTTCTCTCGCTTGCAAACTCGCGAATAAGATCGAGCGCCTCATTAGAGCCGGCCGCTTTGATAGCGTCGTGGGGATGGACACCCAGGGCCATATATAGAAGGTCGTTGGCTTCGACAAGCGCGGGGAGAGGGCCGAAACCTGCTTCCGGCTTCCAGCACCCCACGGTTATAATTGAGCGAAGCCCCGCCTCGCGGGCACGCTTTAAAACTTCCTCGCGGTCATCGTCAAAGGCCGGGTCGTCGAGATGGGCGTGGGTATCTATGAATTGAAGCTCCATGCAGGGCTTACTCCATATTATCTTTTAAGGTGATCCCGGTAATCTTATGGAACCGGGGCTCGCCCCTATCAGTCGAGCCTTGGAAAGAGCGGCGTACCCTTGACGACCTTCGCTCCGGAGATATCCTCTGTCCACGCGACCATATTGTCGAAAGAGCCACCCTCAATAGTGCCCTCTATGCCGAGGCGGGCGTATATCTCTTCAGCGCTCTGTGGCATAAAAGGATATAGATACGGGGCGAGGGTTTTTAACCCGCAGGCGAGCGTGAAGAGCACATTGGAGAGCGTCTCGTCGTCCGTCTCTTTCCAGGGAGCGGCCTTATCCACATAGGCGTTCATGCGGCGTATAACGAGCCATACCCGTTCAAGTGCCTCGTGAAAATCAAGGGCATTCATAAAATGTTCAAAGGACTCGGGAAGAGCGTCAAAGGCCTCTATAAGGTCCTCCTCAAGCTCCCTGTTCTTTGAGCTGGCGGCTTTCGGCACGACCGAGTCCCGATACTTCTCTATCATGGAGATAGTCCTGCTAACAAGATTACCCAGGTCGTTGGCAAGGTCGCTGTTTATTCTCCCCCTGAACGCCTCAACGGAAAAGTCGCCGTCAAGGCCGAAAGGCACCTCGCGTAGAAGAAAGAACCTGAACTGGTCTACGCCGTAATCCTCGACCATCTTGTAGGGGTCGACCACATTCCCCAGGCTCTTGCTCATCTTCGTCCCCTCTACAGTCCACCAGCCGTGGGCAAAGACCTCTTTAGGGAGTTCAATACCCGCGCTCATCAGAAACGCGGGCCAATAGACGGTATGGAACCTCAGAATGTCCTTACCTATAATATGAAGGTCGGCGGGCCAAAAGGAGTCCTCCCCTTCTTCTGTGCCGTAGCCTACGCTTGAAAGGTAATTCGTAAGCGCGTCGAACCAGACATATATGACGTGCTCGGGGTTGGACGGGACAGGAACGCCCCATGAAAAGGTCGTCCTGCTTACGCTCAGGTCACGAAGCCCCCCCTTGATAAAGCTCTTGACCTCATTAGCGCGGCTCTTGGGCTGGATAAACCCGGGGTTCTCCTCAATGTGTTTTAAGAGTAAGTCTCCATACTTTGAAAGACGAAAAAAATAACTCTCCTCCTTGAGCTTCTCGGCCGTCCTCAGACAGTCGGGGCATTTGCCGTTTATGAGCTGGGTCTCTGTGAGGAACATCTCGCACGGGGTGCAATACCAGTCCTCATAGTGGTCGAGGTAGATGTCGCCCTTAGCTTCCACATCGTTCCAGATACGCTCCACCGCCTTGCGGTGGCGCTCATCCGTAGTGCGTATAAAATCGTCGTTAGAAATATTTAGAAGCTTCCAGAGTTCCTGAAAACGCTTTACCACCCTGTCGGCAAGCTCCTTGGGTTCAATACCGGAATCGGCCGCGCTCTTCTCGACCTTCTGGCCGTGCTCATCGGTGCCGGTGAGGAAGCGGACGTCAAAGCCCTTTAGCCTCTTAAATCTCGCGATAACATCCGAGGCCACCGTCGTATAGGCGTGGCCGATGTGGGGAACGTCGTTCACATAGTATATGGGGGTGGTGACGTAGAAAGTCTTCAA
>CBDVCO010000092.1:0-7935 GCA_965372515.1 uncultured bacterium
GACGAGCTAAAGGCTATCGCCGACCCTTTGGAACCGCTTAACAGGGTCTTCTTCGCCTTTAACGACAAACTATATTTCTGGGTCCTGAAGCCGGTCGCGCGTGGCTACAACGCGGTTATCCCGGAGCCGGGGCGAGTGGGGATCAGCAGGTTCTTTACGAATCTGCGCACGCCGATACGGATGGTGAACGCGCTCTTACAGTTCAAGATCGACGACGCCGGCACTGAACTTTTCCGCTTCGGGGTAAACAGCACTATCGGCATACTCGGCTTTATGGACCCGGCAAAAGAATGGTTTAAAGTACCGCTAAAGAAAGAGGATACCGGGCAGACCCTGGGTTTTTTCCGTCTGGGTTCGGGTTTTTACATAGTCTGGCCCGTTTTAGGCCCATCGAGCCTTAGAGACACGGTGGGGCTGGTCGGGGATTCGTTCTTAAATCCCTGGACCTATGTATTCGGCAACACGGACTACCCGTACGGCTCGGTCGGGGTGGATACATACAGGAGGTTTAACAGCGTAAGCCTTAATATCGGCATGTATGAGGGCATAAAACGCGACTCTCTGGACCCCTACATATTTATAAGAGACGCCTATCACCAGCACCGTGAACATCTTATAAAAGAATAACCCTTGGAGGAGAGAGATGATGAAAAGAGCGCTGAATATCCTGGTGGCCATTGGCATTTTCGCTTTTGTATTTAGCGTAGCCACCCCGGCAATGGCCGGAGAACCGACCGACCAGTTAAAGGGCACCATAGACGCTATCCTGGTAATCCTTCAGGACAACACGCTCAAAGGGCCCAAGAACAAAGTACCGAGAAGAGGGGCGCTAAAAAAGGCCGTTGCAAAACGGTTCAGCTTCAAAGAGATGAGCAAACGCTCTCTTGGCAAGAACTGGAAAAATACCACAACAGAAGAGAAAAAAGCCTTTGTAGCGGCATTCAGGAACCTGATCCAAAACTCCTACTTCTCCAAGATGGAGCAATATACGGACGAAAAGATCATATACGACAACGAGAAGATGACCGGGAAGAGCAGTATAGTCAAAACTCTCGTCGTTACAAGCTCCGGAACGGAAATCCCCATAGATTACAGAATGAAGATCAACAAGAAGGGTGAGTGGATGGTATATGACATTGTCGTCGAGGGCATAAGCCTTATAAGGAACTACCGATCCTCATTTGCCGCTGAACTTAAAAAAGGCAATATTGGAAAACTTACCGCGGATCTTGAGAAGAAGTCCCTGGAGGAAGAGCCGGCAAAATAAAATAACTTGTAGCCAAAGGCCGGTGGATTGACGCCTGGCGCGCGCATGAGCGCCTGTAAAGGGATGAACATATGCAAAAAGAGAAGATCAGCCCCGAGGAATGGGAGAAGGTATTAAGCCTCCACAAACTCTTTCGTAATATTAACGACTCTGTCATTAAGAACTACACAACCGCCAGCCCCGTTGATATCGTAAACCTCATTATCGACAGCCCATACGGGACTCTGGCTGACGGCGTGATCACTATCTACCCGAACGAAGATTCGGATACCGAATACGCGCTTCGCATGTATAATTACTCGGGGGCTACCACCTATCATATGGATATGGCTGAGATGCCAATCGGCAATGGCGGCTTTCTAAAACACGCCTCGACCATAAAGGAGCCCGAATACATAGCCGATATCAAAGATCTCGTCACGGATGACGATACCAGGATGCTCCCGTGGCTCGCGACAATGCATACGGCCCTTATCGTACCCACCATAAGCATAACAGCCGATAATGCGACGACCGTTCTCCTCGCCTTCGATACCGACGCCTATGACATAGAAACGATCAAACACGATGTCATGATGACATACGCCACCACCGATATAATACTGAACCTCCTTTTGCGCCAGGAGACGACAAGGGCGTGGAACGCGCTCGACGAGGAACTGGCCACCATAGGACGTATCCAAAGGGAGTTTCTTCCTAAAGAGCTTCCGGGGCTTGAGGGCGTGGAATGCGCGGTCCATTATGCCACCAGCACGCGCGCCGGAGGCGACTACTACGACTTTTTCCCTCTTACCGATAAGCGTACCGGGGTCTTCATAGCCGATGTCTCGGGCCACGGGTCTCCGGCGTCAATAGTCATGGCCATGACCAGGCTCCTGCTCCACACATACCCGAGAGAGACAAGCCCCCCTGAGGAGGTATTCGCCCATCTAAATAGCCTGCTCTTCGGCAACCTGCTGCCCGGCCAGTTTGTCACCGCATTCTACGCAATACTCGATACTGCCAAGAGCGAGTTGACCTTTTCCAACGCGGGCCACTGCTATCCCATTCTTCTTCGCGCCTCGGACAAGAGCATTGAAGAATTAAGGACAAAGGGGGGTCTCCCGCTCGGCGTTGTCCCAAGCGGCGTCTTTGACGTAAAGAGCGCCAAGATGAGAGAGGGAGACGTTCTCTTCTTCTTTACCGACGGGCTGGTGGAGGCTGTGGATAGTGAAAAAAATATGTTCGGCGACAAGAGGCTGCGTGAGATACTCACAAACTGCTCCAACTTAGGCGTTGAAGAGATAAGGGAGAGGATACTGGCGGGCCTAAAGGCGTTTTGCGGCGATATCAGGCTAAAAGACGACCTTACCTTCCTTATAATGAAGCTTACGGGGTAATCTCAGCCCATTTTACAGCTAAATCGTGCATGTACCGAAGAACAAAAGACATTTTTATATAGAGTTTATTAACAGAAGATGCTAAAATTCACAAAATCGCGTTTAACGGCGCGATGATTTTTGAGTCCACCCTCAAACCGGACCTTTAGATGACAGAAAAGATGAAAATAGGCGACCTCATGGTAAGTGAGGGCTATATTACACGCTCTCAGCTCGACGAGGCCCTCGTCCTGCATAAGAGCAAACCCGACTACACCCCCCTTGGCCAGGCCCTGGTCGAACTCGGGTATCTGACCAACCCGGAACTCAAAGAGATACTGCGCACTTACCGCAGGCACATCTTTCTCGGCGAACTGCTAGTGAATATGAAGCTGGTGAGTGAGAACGAGATGCGCCAGGCCCTTGAGTATCAAAGCAAGTACAAGGATAAAAAGCTCGGGCAGATACTCATTGAAAGGCGCTTTATTACCGAAGACGATCTCACCGATTCACTAAGCGTTCAGTTCGGCATACCCAGGATCATACCCGACGTCAAGCTTATAGACATGAAGCTCCTGAGGGGGCTAAACCAGTCGTTTCTCATAAAGAACGAATTCATGCCCATCTACAAGGAGGGCAACACCCTGACCGTCGTTCTCTCAAACCCGCTTGACGACGAGACCATACATATCTTGAAGGGTTTCTTTAAATGCAAGATCGAAACAGCTATAGCCACCAAAGACGAGATCATCAGGACGATCAACCATTACTACACTAAAGCGGATGCTGAGTCCAAAGGCGAGCTAGTACAAGTAGATGAAAGAAAAGATCTGGTTATCGGAGGTACAGACTTAAGCAAAGAGAGCGAAGACAGCAACGTTGAAATAGTCAACTATATAATAACGAACGCGCTGATCGACAATGCGAGCGACATCCATATCGAACCCATGGAGAATTACCTTCGCGTCCGCTACAGGATCGACGGGATACTTCAACACAAGACAGACCTCCCCAAGGGCCTTGCCGGACCGCTTTCATCCAGGATAAAGACACTGTGCGCCCTTGATCTCACGAAGAAGCGGGAGCATCAGACCGGCCGCATCGAGGCCATTGTAATGGGCCGCGAAATTGACCTTAGCGTCTCCACATACAGTTCCATGTGGGGCGAGAACCTGCTCATCAAAATAATGCACCGCCAAAACGCCCTGGTCGATCTGGATGAACTCGGCTTCAGCCCCCTCAACAAGACGCTCTATAAGAAGCTCGTAGAGCACCCCTCGGGCATCATACTCGCCACCGGGCCCGCCGGGTGCGGCAAGACAACCACACTCTACGCATCACTGTGTCATCTTAACAATATAAACAAAAAGATCATTACCATCGAAGACCCGGTTGAATACAAGATCGACGGTATAGTTCAGGGCACATATGATCCAAAGGGAGGGCACGACTACCAGGAACTCCTGACCTCCATGCTCAGGCAGGACCCGGACGTATTGATGCTGGGAAGTATCCACGATCCGCAGGCGGCAAGGGGCGGCATTCAGGCCTCTCTTATGGGGCACAAGGTCTTTAGCACATTCCACTCGGAAGATACCACTGGCGCGCTCCTCTACCTTATGGACATGGATATAGACGCCTTCCTTATATCTTCAACACTGGTAAGCGTTGTCGCCCAGAGGCTTGTTCGTATCCTCTGTCCGAAATGCAAGGAGCGCTATACGCCGGGTAGTGACATACTGGGCTCTTTCAACATCCACTCCATAAACACCGACAAGTACTCTTTCTACACGGCGGTGGGCTGCAAGCACTGCAACAAGACCGGTTTCAAGGGGCGCACGGCCATCCATGAAGTCCTGGTGGTAAACGACGCCGTAAGAGACGCAATACTCGATCGCCAGCTTTCCACACAGATCAGGGCCGTTGCCAGAGAAAAGGCGGGCCTTATCAGTTTGCGCGATGACGGTTTCTATAAAGCGACAAAGGGTCTTACCTCGCTTGAGGAGATTATTCGCGTTGTCTTCTATAATGAAGGCGACAAGATCACATCGCACGCCGCCGACCAACTTGTGGCCATGTGTGATAAAAGTGATCCCGGCATTGGCTAGCCAGGTCTTTCGAGTATGCCGGCCAAAACCGAGCTTACCTAACACCCGGGTTTTGGAATTATTATAAACAAAATCAAAGCGTCAGGACTCTGCCCCCTCCCCTATCTGCCGTTCAAAACCCCTTGACACGATAAATAAGCATCAGGAGATATTAATGAAGAGAACCCGAAATATTACGTCCCTATCCATATTTATCCTTATATTATTAATATTTTTTCCTGGCGACTCGGTTGCCAAAGAGAGAAAGCTCCTCAAGACCAAGCTTCCCAACGGGCTTAGCGTAATAATTGAAGAGGACCATCGTGCTCCGGTGGTTGCCCTCCAGATGTGGGTACGCGTCGGTAGCGCCGATGAGAGCGAGAGAGAAGCCGGGATTGCCCACGTTTTCGAGCACATGCTCTTTAAAGGGACCTCCAGGAGAAAGGTCGGTGAGCTGGCCCAGGAGGTAGAATCAGCCGGCGGATATATCAACGCCTATACTTCATACGACCAGACAGTCTATCACCTGGCACTCGCGAGCCGGTATTTCGATATAGGGCTCGATATCCTGAGCGACGCCGTACAAAACTCTTCATTCGACCCGACCGAGCTTACGAAAGAGCTGGAGGTAGTCTTCGAGGAGATTCGGCGCGGCGAAGACAGTCCGTCGAGAAAACTCTTCAGCTCTCTTATGGAGAGCGCTTTCTCCACCCATACGTACAGGCGCCCCGTCATAGGCTTTAATACCACCGTAGGAAGCCTTACCAGGGCAGATATTCTGGCCTTCTTTGAAAAGTGGTACGTCCCGAACAACATGACACTCGTGATCGTTGGAGATGTAGAGAGCGAGAAGACCCTCCAATCCATCAAAGAAACATTCAAGGGATTCAAAAAACGCCGCGACCCGCATTCTCCAAGACCAATAGAGCCGAAACAAAAAGAGACAAGGGTCCGTGTCGTAGCTCAGCCTATAACCCAATCGCGCATCGCTCTGGGCTTTCACATAACGGGCTTAAAGCACGATGACACATATGCCCTCGACCTGGCAAGCGTAATACTGGGGCATGGAAAAAGCTCACGGCTCTTTCGCGAAATTAAGGTCCAGAGCGAACTGGTCGATTCCATATCGGCCTCATCCATGACCCCGAAAGATCCCGGGCTATTTATTATCAAGGCACTCCTCGATGCCGAGGATATTGACAAGGCAACGACTGCGATACTAAAAGAGGTTCAAGAGCTATCCACCAAAGGCCCAACCGCGAAGGAGATGAAGAAAGCCTTACTAGCCCTTGAAAGCGACTTTATCTTTGAGCGCGAAACCATGGAGGGCAAAGCGAGCCAGCTTGGATACTACGATACGGTTTCGGGCGATATCACATTCGAGGAAAAATATATAGCAGGGATCAGGGGAGTCAGACAAACGGATATCATGCGGGTACTGAAAAAATATCTAACGCATGAGAATATGACGGCAATTGTACTCTTAAATAAGGAGAAGGCCGCGCTTATAAACGATGCGAGCCTGTCGGCTCTCATAAAGAAGGCGACGGCCGATATAGACATTATTACTCAAAACACTAAAGAGAGTGCGAAGGAAGAGGGCGCAAGACTTATAAAACTAAAGAACGGCATCACATTGATACTAAAAAAACAAGAGTCCAACCCGACCGTGGCCTTTTACGCCACTTTCCCCGGGGGGCTTAGGAGCGAGACGAAGAAGACCAACGGGATTGGGCTCTTTACCGCATCCATGCTCTCCAGAGGCACCGAGCGTTGGAACGCGATAGAGCTGGCCGAAGAGATAGAATCTATGAGCGGAAGTATTAGCGCCTTCTCAGGGAATAATACCATAGGGATAAAGGGCGTCTTCCTCTCAAATGATTTCGACAGGGGGCTCGATATAATAACCGAGATGCTCCTAAACCACACCCTTCCCCCAAAAGAGATAGAAAAGCTCAAAGAGGACATCATAGCCGCTATCAAGAGGGATGCCGACAACCTTGCGGGCCACACATTCGAACTACTTCGCTTAGTCCTCTATCTGGACCATCCGTATTCTCTTCCCATAAAGGGCACGCCTAAGACCGTCGCGTCGTTTAAACGCCGCGACATCAAGAAACATATAAAAAAACACTTTCTTCTCGAACAGATGGTCTTCGCGATAGTCGGAGATTTTGATCTAGAGCACGCTGAGGAAAAGATAGAGGCCCTCTTCCCCAGCTCAAAGAGCAAGAGAAGGCCGTCAAGAATACGCTCGCCTGGAAAGAGCGCACCACAGATCAATGAAGGGGGAATACGCACCACCGGAAAGATCAGAGACAAATCACAGACCCATATCGCCATAGGATTTCCGGGCACTACGATCTTGAGTGAAGATAGCCTCCACCTGAGCATACTTGACGAGGTCCTCTCGGGACAGGGAGGGAGGCTCTTTGTAGAGCTACGCGACACGCAGAGCCTCGCCTACGTAACAAGCGCATTCTCAAGCCCCGGCGTGGATCCCGGACTATTTGGAGTTTACATCGGCACGGCGCCTGAAAAAAAGGACCGGGCCATAGAAGAGATGATTAAGGTCTTAAGAGTGATCAGAGAAACCGGCATCACCGACGCCGAACTGGAACGAGCGAAGAGCTCGATAATAGGCTCTTATGAAATAGGGCTACAGAGCGTACTCAGCCAGGCCACAGACATGGCCGTAAACGAACAACTTGAGCTAGGTTACGACTTCAGCTCAAAGTACCCCGAAAAAATTAATGGCGTGACAAAACAAGACGTGCTTACGGCGGCGAGAAAATATCTTACCCTCGACTCCTATGTAATCTCCATCGTCGGGCCAAACGGACCGGATAGATAGAGAGGCCCGCTATCTCCCGCTAAATGACTTAAAAGTAATATCCTGGATTAGACCTTATTCGGCGAGGCGAAAGCCAAAGTTGGAGGAACGACGTGTAGCGACACTGCCATAACGGCCTGAGGCGCGAACTTTCCTGGGATCGTCAACAAACGAACCCCCTCTGAGCCCGCGCCAGACAGCAAATTCCGGGCCTTCGGGATTGCTCATCGGGCTTTCCTTATAATATGCCATATCATAATTGTCATATACCCATTCCCAAACATTGCCGCTCAAATCATAAAGACCGAGAAGATTGGGCTCTTTCTCTTTCACAGGATGGCTCTTATTTATTGATGTAAAATCAAACCACGCATATTCCATGAGGTCGTC
>CBDVCO010000093.1:0-7877 GCA_965372515.1 uncultured bacterium
AGGCTCGCTGAAGAGAGGCGGCTAGGGCAGGCGGAAAAGCTCGCCGAGGAGAAGAGGCTTGCAGAGAGGAGAAGGCTGGCCGAAGAGAGGAGGCTCGCGCAGAAGAGAAAGCCTGCAGAGAGGAAAGAGCTGGTAAGGATCAAGGGTTCAAAAGAAATACTCGTTGCGCGTAATATCGTCAGGGGGCGTACTGCTTTTACCAGATGGTGCGGAAATAACGCGCTGCTCTTTGAAGTAGAATATGTAGGGGTGGAATATATAAACCTTAAGAGCAAGAAAAGGGTAAGAATAAGCAAGGAAAACGATATCGGCAATCCGCTAAACTGTACGCCCGACGGGAGATGGGCGCTCTATGAAAGCAGCGAGAATCTAACGCAGGACCCCGCTTATGTTCATAAAGAAGGGTTGTTTGAGGGTTGGCTGGGGGATGTTGCGGAACTTTACAGATTTGATATTGACTCTGGCATAAGGAAGAAAATTTCGGTTGTCAGGTACGACGGTGTTTACGACGCCTTTTCGCCGGACGGTAAAAAACTCCTGCTCGGAGGAAGAAATAGCTTTGCCTCCGGACTGTCCGTCTCCGATTGGAAGGGGCTCTGGCTCAGTAAAGATTGGATAGTTGAAGACGCGAAATGGCTGCCCGATTCCTCGGGAGTGGCATTGTGGTCTAACAACCCTAACAGGGTATGCGTCGAGATATTCAAAGATAAAGGCTGGGCAAAGTGCTTTGAGGTCGCTCCCGGATATGAAGGTAATATCTCTTCGCTTGCCATAGATGATAAGAACAGGATATATTTCCAGGCCGATAACCCGTATCGTTGCCAGATAGGGGACAAGAAACTAACCTGTAAAAAGATAGATGAGCGCGACGACATCACAAAATACTTATACCTCTCCAACGGCGGCAGGGTGTACAAGGAAGAGACGGAGGGGTGCATACGCCACATAGCCTCCGGGGAATCAAAATCAAATTGCGCGGTTGATATGGGTTACGGCGGTGAAGATTATGATTCCATTGATCTGACAGGGCTCTCTCCGGATGGAAGATGGCTGGTATTTGAGAGATCCAAGCGGATCACGAAGCCGGGTGGAGAATTTTCCAACTGGCAATACGATCTCTTTGCAATTGAGGTCATCAAGGACTAGGGAGGAAAAATAAGCTCGTTGAATCGATGAGGCTTGCCAGGATTGGCGGGCCTTTTTTTCTTGAGCAAGAAAAACCCCCTTCAAAGGGCCAAAAGCCCCGGGGGTAGAATAAATATCGGCCTTTTAATCAATAAAAACAGTTATCTATAGTTTTAGGGGTAGAAGAAAAAACGCAAAAGGCTATAGGGCATTGTTTATTTGGGGCTGTTTTTCGTCCTGAGAAGGAGTAAAAAACATGCGCATCAAACCGATATCTACGCTGAAAATAATGCTTGTTTTGCTCTTGCTTTCTCTTTCCTCTTACGCGGGTGCGGAGCAAAGACCAGGAGAGATGAATACTACCAGTGAGCCTGAAGAGACTAATAGCTTAAGGTGTGAGACCATGTACTCACAGGTCACCTATAACGTCTATGAGGGTTTATTTATTAAACATCAGGTCTCTGGCGAGAAGATTAAGATTGGCGATTCCGGAGATGCACCTCTGGTGTGCACGAATGATGAAAAGTGGCTGATATATTATGATAAAGGCTCCTACCGCTTTGACAAGAAGATCGCAGGGCTAGAGCTTGTAGACCTTTGGCGCTTGGAACTTAATAGCAAAAGACGAGAAAAGTTCGCAACAGCTGACTTCAACGACATACTTATCTTGGGTAAGAATATATTAGCTCCAATAGGAACAAAATTCTTTATTGGTAATCGACTTGGGAATCCTATTCAAACGGAGAAGCCGAAATGGGAGATCGTGGGGTCGAGCGGTAATTGGCGGGATTCGAACACCGTCTGGTTAAAGGATGGCTCAGCATTAATAAGCAGCACCTGGGATGCCGATCTAAAGAGCGATGTCCTGCTGGTTGAACAATTCACTCCCGAACAGAAGATCTTTCGCATAGACCTGGATATAGATAATTTTTTGATAACCAATGCTTATAAGGGAAACAGGCTTAAATTAAAAGTATGGGACGATGATTCTGTGACAGCGAAGGGTACCATAGATTGCACGCTTGATATAGAGCACGAGAAGGCAACTTGCGAAACGATAAAAGAGTATGATAGGCCTTCTCAATTTCCCAGCGAATTTGACAGGTTAATCTATTTAGAAAATGAGGCTCAATTAAAGAGATTTACTCCGTATGTGAAAGAAGATGATAGAACTTTATATTTAAGGCTGAAATCCGGCGGTTATATGAAACTCAAGACTACGTATGATTGCGTGGGTTGGAGTTCTTGCAGTATCTATAAGTTGCTGGACTACTACATGGATAAGGGCTTCTACGCCCTGGAGCTCTTTTTTGGTGAAGGAACCGAGAATATGCTGATATCGGACAAGACAGGGGAACGATTTTATGTAAAATCAGACCCGATCATTTCACTCGATAGAAATTATTTTATCACGGTATCAGGGGATTGGGACTTTGGAACAGGCGGGATATTTGTATGGCGTTTTGAGGACGACAAGATTATACCCGAGCTACCTTTAGATCTTCGAGACAATAACGATGATTATATCTTTATCAAATGGAAGAATAAAAAGAGCGCGCTCCTTCACAAGGTGTATAGCGCAGATTATGAGCACTGCCCAAAGGTGCGTACCATGACGATGCCTGTCACACTCAAGAAAAAAGATAATAAATGGAAACTTATTAATGACCCCTCTGGTATTATATGTAAAAATCTTGTTCCCGGTACCCCGGCCTCTAATGAGTTAAAGCAAGAGAAGGACTTCGGAAGGTATTTTAAAAACAAAAACCATGTTCTCTCTCTCCGCCTAAAGTCGAGAGCTTATAAAAAGCTTTCCGGCCCGGAAGATTGTGACAAACGAAATCATTGCGCACCATTTTACTTTGTCGATTATTTTAAGGATATTGGTTTTTATCTCGTTTGCAATGGAGACTACCGATGCGAGGACTATCTGCTGATCTCGGACAAGACAGGGAAAGAGTACCGTGCGCACAAAAGATTTATCTTTTCTCCGGATAAATCCATATTTCTCTTTGACGGGTCTAGCTCGTCATTTAACAAGAATGATATCGTTATCTGGAGAGTCAAAGGCGATGAACTTATAGAGATTCCCCTTAAGAGTAGCGACGCGGTTTTTAGTGATGGGGATTTTCGGTTTTTGAATTGGACGGATAATTCGACTATGCTTATTTCCATATTTATTAACGCGGACAAAAATCTATGTCCGGACTCAATGTATATGGAATTTCCCGCAACGCTTAAGGTCAGCAAGGATGGCTGGAGTATTACTGAAGACCGCTCCCCAAAGAGCGTTAAATGCGAACCAATGTAAAAGATTCTAAGAATCGAAGCCTTAAAACCCGAAATAAGATTATAACCTTACCCCGGCGAACAAGCAGTTTTATCCAAAGGTAGTGGATAGAATTTATATGCTCTATATCCAGATGCGGGACAAAAATGTCCAAGGTGCATCATTGAGAGCTGCGCTTTCTATCTATATTCGGTCGAACTAATAAGAAAACAGGAAAGGAGAAAGAGAATGAAATATGGAAAAAAGCCTGTCTGGCCAACGACAACTGATTTCAAAGAGATACTACCTAGAGACAACACAAGAGTAAAGCCTGAAAGACCGGTGAATTCTAATATCCGGGAGACAGGAGACGGCGGGAAGTATGGCGCGGATAGAAAGGATGGAAAACATGCCGGTATGGACTATTTTGCCGGAGAAGGGCACCCGGTCTTTGCGATCCTCGACGGAGTGGTGGAGAGGGCATCATTTAAGCCGCGCAAAGAAGGTAAAAATAGCACCTATGGAAATGTCATAGTACTCTACCACGGAGAAGATGCCAGAACAGGCAAGCATACCTATTCGCTCTACGCGCACCTGAAAAAAGGATCGTTTAACACACTCTGGACCGGCAAAAAAGTCAAGAGAGGCCAGCAGATAGCGAGAACCAGCAATACCGGAACGTGGCAAAAACATCATTATAATAAAAATAATAAAAAATACCCAATAAGAGAAATTAAAGATGATAAAGGAATAAAGCGGTCTAGAAAATCTACCGGAAATCACCTGCACTTCGAGGTAAAACAATCTCCGGTAAAGATTGAGTGGCATATTGCCGGCTTTGATATGGGTATTGAATACGGCCAGTATAAGGTAGACCCGAAGAAATTTCTTGAGAAAGAATTCCTCAAGAACCTGGAGCCCCTAACCGAAGCCGAATCAGAGATAGTCCATGGTATGGTTCATATCGATTTTAAGGGAGGCCCGCGTCCGACCTTTATTGTGAAGGCCCCGGAGTTTAAGGAGATCATGAACAAAATACGCCCCGGCACGGATGTTGCCGGGATAAAACCGCCGATATTCAACCTTGAATTTCAAAACTACTTCAGCAGGAGGTTCAAGAATCAGTATCCGTCAATCGATCTCAATGTAAACGGCAAGACAATCGACAAAATAAAGACAGGCACAACAAACTATGACCTGAGAATCTGGCACTAGGTGGCGAAATAATTTTTCAGGATATTTTAATTCAACGCGGCTTGCCAAGATAGGCGGGCCTTTTTTTTGGCCTAAAGCCGGATAATAAATAAAACCCCCCGAAGCGAAAGGCTTCGGGGGGTTGGTCTTTGTATAAATCAAAAATGCCTGGTGACTCTAAACTAGCAGTCGTAGTAGAGGTCGAACTCGCCGGGCGTGGGCTGGAGCTTTAAGACGTCTATCTCGTTCTTGGTCTTGTACTCTATCCACGTATCTATTACGTCCTGTGTGAATACGTCGCCCTTTAAGAGGAACTCGTGGTCATCCTTGAGTGCGGCCAGCGCCTGATCGAGAGAGCCAGCTGCACTCGGCACCTTCGCGAGCTCCTCTGGTGAGAGGCCGTAGATGTCTTTATCGAGCGGCTCACCCGGGTCGATCTTGTTCTGTATGCCGTCGAGCCCGGCCATCATCAGTGCCGAGAAGGCAAGGTAGCCGTTACATGACGGGTCGGGGAAGCGGACCTCTATCCTCTTGGCCTTGGGTGACGCGGAATACATCGGTATCCTCAGCGACGCCGAGCGGTTCCTGCTTGAGTATGCGAGGTTTATTGGCGCCTCAAAGCCGGGCACGAGTCTCTTATAAGAATTAGCGCTCGGGTTGGTAAATGCGTTTAGCGCCCTCGCGTGCTTGAGTATGCCGCCAATAAAGTGCATGGCCATCTGGCTCATGCCGCCGTAACCGTCTCCGGCGAAGAGCGGCTTTCCGCCCTTCCAGAGTGAAATATGGGTGTGCATGCCGGTGCCGTTGTCGTTATAGACGGGCTTTGGCATGAATGTTGCTGATTTGTTCCACCTCCAGGCCACGTTCTTTACGATATATTTGTACCACATGAGCTTGTCGCCCATCTTCAACAGCTCGTCGAACCTCATATCTATCTCGGCCTGTCCTGCTGTAGCCACTTCGTGGTGCTGGCACTCGATGTGTATGCCGACCTCTTCCATTATAAGACACATCTCGGTCCTGAGGTCCTGCATGCTGTCGGTCGGCGCGCACGGGAAGTAGCCCTCCTTGTGCCTCGGTTTGTATCCGAGGTTCGGCCCCTCGTCGGCGCCGGTGTTCCAGATGCCCTCACGGCTGTCGAGGTGGTAGAAGCTGTGGTCAGGGCCAAGGCTGTAGCGTATGTCGTCAAAGACGAAGAACTCGGGCTCCGGGCCTATGTAGACCGTGTCGCCTATGCCTGTGCTCTTTAGATAGGCCTCGGCCTTCTTGGCTATGCCGCGCGGGTCTCTTGAGTAGGCCTCTTTGGTGATCGGGTCTACGATATCGCAGATCAGGGATAGGGTCGGGGCCTCTGTAAAGGGATCCATTACCGCGGTCGAGGGATCGGGCATGACGAGCATGTCGCTTGCGTGAATGGGCTGCCATCCTCTAATGCTCGAGCCGTCGAAACCGAGCCCCTCTTCGAAGAGATCTTCGTTAAGCTCGGAGACCGGGGTCGAGAAGTGCTGCCAGATCCCGATGAAGTCCAGGAATTTAAAGTCTACCATGCGGGCGCTCTTGGCCGCCGCCATCTCTACTACGTCTTTGGGTGTCATTTTTAGAAACCTCCTTAAAATCTTTTCTTTGTTGGAATATTAAAAGGCCGCAGGCCTTAATATGCGACTTTTATATAGCGTCCTCGCCCTTTTCGCCGGTCCTTATCCTGACGGCCTCTTCTACGTTTAATACGAATACCTTACCATCTCCTATGCGCCCGGTCTTGGCGCTCTCCACGATGGTCTCGACCACCTTGGCGACGAGATCTTCTTTTACCACGATCTCGACCTTGATCTTCGGGAGAAAGTCCACAACGTACTCGGCGCCCCTGTAGAGTTCGGTGTGGCCCTTCTGGCGGCCGAAACCCTTGACCTCCGAGACGGTTATGCCCTGTATGCCTATCTCGTTCAGGGCTTCCTTGACCTCATCGAGTTTAAATGGCTTGACTATGGCTTCGATCTTCTTCATGACTACCTCCGATAGATAAATAAGCGCAGTATATACGCAAAGCGAAAATTATCATAGAGCTATTGGGATGTAAAGCTAATTAACGCTCAGTTATGTTCTCCCCGCCCTATGAGGGTGAATATTCGCCAAACAACGAACTAATATATAAATGCAAATACCGTGCCGGGGTAGTTTATTGATTTTATTGGGTTTTTTAAAGGCCTTTGGGGCCTCTCGGCATAAAAAATATGCAGTACCGCCCTACCCTGCCCATTAATTAGTCATTTGACCGTATAAAAAGCCTTTTATGCCCAATTCACATCTGTTAAGCTCTTGTTTTTTGGATTATAATGGCTGTAAGAGAGTCAATAGGAGGTTATATAGATGGCGCTACGTCTGGTTATCGACGGATACAATTATATATGCGCGTCATTGGGGCTGAGCGGATCGCATCCGGGCAGGATGGACCCTACAGTTGAGCGCGACGCCTTGATAGAAAAACTCGTGGCCTACAAAAAGCTAAAGAGCGCGAAGATCACCGTTGTCTTCGACGGAACCCGTTCTGATAACCTGTGGCGTTCCCGGGGGTCGCAAAAGGGGATAGAGGTTGCATACTCGCGCTCAGGCGAAGAGGCTGATACCATTATAAAAGAGATAGCCAGAGAGCAGGGCAGTGGGCTGACTATCGTCACCTCGGACAGGGAGCTCGGCTCATACTGCGCTCAGCATGGCGCGGTGATTGTCAGCTCCGGCGAGTTCTACGACCGCCTCAATATGGCGCTCTATGCCGATATGAAAGGCATAGAAGAAGAAGACGAAGGACAAACTCCCTCAGACGCCGGAGGAAAACGAAAAGGGCCTGCTAGGAAACTCTCCAAAAAAGAACGCGAAAAAAGAAAAAAACTCAAGAAACTCTAATGGTTTGTAAGGGGAGTTTTCTTGAGAGAACCAAGTTGAAAAAAGGTTCCCCAGGAAGGCTCCCTTTATAAAGGATCTATTTTATGGACTGGTACAGACAAAGCGCAGATGAGGTGATTGCCGAGTTGGGCACTCGTGTGGGAGGTTTGACTGGCGAGGAGGCCAAGGAGCGGCTCGACGAGTTCGGCCCGAACGAACTGGAGAGCCAGCCCGGCGAGTCGCGCATAGTGAAATTCCTAAGGCAGTTCACCGGCCTTTTGATCCTGGTTCTTATCGGCGCGGCGATAATAGCGGGGCTGCTTGGAGAGTATATCGACTCAATCGCTATTCTCGCGATCGTACTCTTAAACGCCGTTATAGGATTTATGCAGGAAGAGAAGGCCGAGCG
>CBDVCO010000094.1:0-7805 GCA_965372515.1 uncultured bacterium
TATGGCCGCGACCAGGCCGAGTAGGGTTATAAGGCTCATTTCATCTCAATTGGCGAAAGCGAGCGGATTGCGCTTCGAATTGCGCGGCATAAAACCACACTGGTCCGGCACACTGGTGTGGTGGTGCCCGAGGGGGGAATCGAACCCCCACGTCCTTACGGACTCGGGATTTTAAGTCCCGTGCGTCTGCCTATTCCGCCACTCGGGCCGCGAAAAGGTACAGAAAAAATCTAACAGATAAACCGGGTAGTGTCAATACGCCTCACTAACCTTCAACCCTGCAAAACCGGGCAATGATTGACAGGCGCACCAAGCAGGACTATTATAAAATAAACAGTTCCTAAATGCTTTATGGCTTAGATCACCGGCATAAAAGGAGAGGCAATGGATGGAAAAAGGCCGCCAAGGCGGACGAAGATCGTCGCCACGCTCGGCCCGGCAAGCACCTCTCAAGAACGCCTTACCGAGCTGCTCCACTCTGGCGTAAACCTCTTTAGATTAAACCTCTCCCACGGGGACCACGCTGAACACCTTGAGGCGCTAAGCTCGGTTAGAAAAGCGGCAGGGGCCCTAAAACTCCCTGTCGGGGTGATAGCCGATCTACAGGGGCCGAGGATAAGGACGGGGCCCCTTAAAGATAAAAGCATGCTTCTAAAGCCCGGGGCTCTAATATCCATAAACACCGATGGAGGAGAGGATTTAAAGGGCGACGCACGGACGATAACGACCACACACAAGGGACTCTCAGGCGACGTTGGCCCCGAAGACAGAATACTAATAGACGATGGGCTTATAGAGTTAAATGTCAAGGAGGTCCGCGGCGATATTGTCGATTGCGTTGTCGTCTACGGCGGAGAGCTTCATGAGCACAAAGGGATAAACATCCCCGGCGTAAAACTAAGCGTTCCCGCGCTCTCTAAAAAAGACCTTGCCGATCTCGACCTGGCTATAAAGGAAGGTGTCGACTACATAGCCGTAAGCTTTGTCCAGAGTGCGCAGGAGATAGAGCATCTAAAGGGGCTTATAGAGGAGAAGGGGGCGCGGATACCGGTCATTGCGAAGATAGAGACCTTGCGGGCCGTTGAAGATCTGGAGGCGATACTAAATGCGTCCGACGCGCTTATGATCGCCAGGGGCGACCTCGGCGTGGAGCTAAAGCCTGAGAAGGTGCCTATCCTCCAAAAAAAGATCATCGAAATGGCAAACAATGCGGGCAAGCCGGTTATTACGGCCACACAGATGCTCGAGAGTATGATAAATAACCCCCGGCCGACAAGGGCCGAGGCCTCGGATGTAGCCAACGCCGTCTTCGACGGCACCGATGCCGTGATGCTCTCAGGCGAGACCGCGGTTGGCCTGCACCCGATAAAGGCCGTAAAGACCATGGCAAAGGTCGTCATTGAAGCGGAAGCAGAGGCCGAAGCCATAAATAAAAGCCGCTTCTTAAGACGAGAGCCAAAAAAACTTTCCAGCTTCGAAGAGGCGGTCTGCTTCGCGGCCTTTGCCGCAGCTAATGAAGTAAAAGCAAAGGCGATCTGCGTATTTACAGAGTCCGGCTCAACTGCGCTTAAGCTATCAAGGCTTCGCCCCATAACCCCCCTTGTGGCCTTTACGCCAACCGAAGAGACACTTCGCAGCCTGACCCTTGCCTGGGGCGTTCAGCCCTATTTAATAGAGTTCGGCGAGCACACCGACGAGATGATATGCAGGGGTGAAGCGGAGCTCTTAAACCTCGGCCTCGTCGAAATAAAGGACACCGTGGTCATAGTCTCCGGGACCAAGGTCGGCATGAGGGGCGCTACCAATATGATGAAGGTCGACTGGATAGGGAGCGACGAGTGCAAGCGCTTCTTGAAGTAACCTTACTCTTGTATCAAAGACACACCATTTAACCGCATCTCACTAATGTAGACCCCCGGATCGAGGCAGGACTTGTCAACACACGGCGCGACCTTCAAGTGCGCCCTGTTGAGCTTCAGCCTGATTTTTTCACCCTTGTACATCTTACCGAAGAGGCGGGACTCCACCCTATTAAGGCGTTTGCCGGGGAAGAAAACATACCTGAGCCTAAACCTATCTCCAGTGCCGAGAAGAGGGGTAACCTTAACAAAATGAACCTCCTCCTTCTTTACTTTACCGAGAAAAGTTCTATTTGAAATATCATGGTGCAGCTTAAAACGTCCGTCACCGTCCAAGACCTCGACATCAAGCTCTACCTCTATACTGGTACTCATCGGCACAGACATGAATTGACCGCCGAAGATGAGCTGAATGAAACGGCTCGAAAGATTTATACTCTTCTTGGATATAAGCTCCAGATCAAAGCCCTTGAAATCGTCTCTCACGGCCTTTGACCGATTGGTCGCCGCCATAAGGATCGCCTTGTCGCCCTCTATAAATTCTACCTTTTCAAACTCTAAAGAAAAAGGACGCGCTGGATCGATCTTATATCTATTGCATTTTCTAAAACTCTCATCGCAGATGCCCAAAGACCCGGATGGACCAAAGAGATCCAAAACTCCCACCGAGTGCATATAGGTATTGGCAAAAAATATTTTCCGCTTCTTGTCATACTTTCGAAAGAGACTCCGGCCGGAAAATTCATTGACCATTTCACCAAGCCCCAAATAATCGAGAACAGAGAGAGGGATATCGACCTGCATAAAACTATCGTCTATTTCCATCCGTTCTCCTTCGGGCACCGTGGCAACAAGAAAACCCCAGTTCTGACTAAGCTTTGTTATAAGATCGCTCGTCCGATGCGTTATACCCGCGCTCTCATCGGAAGTGAGCAACACGAGCGTATCTTTTAAAAGCCCTTTGGCCTCAAGTGTCGCTAAAAAATCCGCCAAAGCCGAATCAAGATACGAAAAGGCCTCGCCAATAGTGTCCTTTTCATATGGAGAGGTGTAATCCTCCGGAACATTATACGGATCGTGGCTCCCGACCGTTAACATAGTCAAAAACCAGGGCTTTTCAGCCCGGGCAAGCTCGGCGACCATCTCTACGCTCTGCTCAAAATAGGACTTATCATCCACCCCCCATGTACTCCTTTTATAGGCGTCCAGAAAATACTCATTACCGTAGACCCTGGAAAAACCAATTCTCTCCATGAACTGGTCCTTTAACATAAAGGCCAGAGGCGCGCTCTGCAGATATACGGTCTCATACCCCGCGCTGTTCAAGAGCGCAGGCAGGCAGGGCTTTTTCACACCGGCAAAGACAACCTCGCTCATCTTCGCGACTTCAGAGGTGAGCTTTGGATAGTCGCCGCAAAGTATCGAGTATTCACCCCGGTTGGTCTGCCTCTGATTGGCGATAAAAGTCCTGTAGTTCATATTCTTATTTGCAATTTTGCTTAGTAGCGGCATAGTAAACGGACTCTCTATATTGTGATAATCCGCCGCACTCTCTATATGGGCACCGGAGACGCTCTCCAACATAATCAGTAGTACATTTTTAGCAGAGCCGGGAAGCTTTATTACAGGGCTTCCGCTCAAGTCCGCGCCACTGAGCGAAACTAAATCCGCAGAGCCGGGTGGCCTGTCACTACCTCCAAACGAAGCAAGCCAACCCACATTATCATCGACAAAGTTCGCCTGCCGCCACATGAGCGCTTCGCCGTTATCCTTCCAGAATATATTTATGGAGAATAGTACAATGGCCGGGAAGAGAAAAAAGGTGAGCCTTAACCTTGTCCCCTCACCCCTAAAGACCAGCCACGAAAGAGCGGCTGGAAGAGCTACGACAGGAACGAAAAGCTCCGGCTTTGAGACGGTCAGGACCGAGGCCCTCAAGAATGTCGTATCGGCCAGGTAGTTGATATTAGAGAGAGAGGGAAGCGCGCCAAGGGCCATTACATGTTCATAGACCCCGTAGTTCAAAAGCGACCAGAGCAGCAGTATTACGATACCCGCTAAAGGTTTTAGTCGAAAAATAAATACCAAAAGCAGTGCGATGACAAATGATACTACAAGGTCTGAGATAAATCCGTGCAGATCAACGAAGGAAAAAGCAACACCCTTTTGCAACAGGAGAGCTAGGCGAATCAAGACCGGGGCAAAGAGAACCGAGACGAGCAGCACCGCACAGTGCTTAACGTCGGCCACTCCCACTACGAGCCATAATCCTTTTAAATCCCTCTCCTTAATTTTATCCTCTCTATTCTCCAAGTCAGTATTCCAGGCTTAAAATCTATGCCGTGTGTTCCTATTAAAAAACCCTTTACTCGGGAGTCAAAAAATCGGTATAAATATAACAATTTCAATGTCTTGATAACGATCTAGCTCCTATAGAAAGAGTCCAGATAATATACGACATCCTGGTTAATCTATCAATTGTTAATTGCTTGATATCATTACGGTCATTTGACAAATAAATAAATTGTGCGTTAAAATACTCCATAATCCAAAACAATAGACCTGCGCCGCGTAGTATTGAAATCGCAAACCCAAAAGGCTACGTTGCGCGGAATTATCTATAATAAGGTTCAACTACAACGGAGTGCGCCGCGTACTATTAAGAGCGCAAACCCAAAAGATGCGTTGCGCGGAATTATCTATGGTACGGTTATAACGGCAACGGGGTGCGCCGCGTACTATTGAAATGCGTAAACCCAAGAGGATGCGTAGCGCGGAAATAAAAAAATGGAAAACAATCCCGACAAGATATCCGCCGTAAAGAAGACGGGCGATGAACTCTTCGACGACGGACTCTACGATGAGGCCAAAGAGACCTATGCGGAGATCCGCGAGCACGCGGAACTCGACCCGTCAATATATCAAAAGTTAGGCGACATATCGGTTAAGCTCAAAGACCTGGAAGGGGCTATTGGAGAGTACCGGCTCGCCGCCCTGGGCTTAACAAGGCTCGGCAATATTACGCACGCAATAGCCGTTGCCAAGTCGATTCTTAAACTCGACCCCTCCTCAGGGGTTCTTGATGAGGTCTCGGAGCTATACCTGAAGCTAAACCCTGAGATGGAGCAAGCGGGAAAAGAGGGCAAACCGACAGCAGAAAAAATTGAGGCGTCCGATAAGGACGTGACAGCCACTTTCCCCAAAACTCCACTATTTTCCAACCTGCCGCGTCTTGAACTTATGGAGGTCATCAACGCGGCAAACCACGTAACCCTGCCCAAAGACAAAGAGGTATTTAGTACCGACGACGAAGGGCGCTCTATATTCGTAATTACCTCGGGCTCGGCCGACATTATATGCCAGGACCAGGACGGCCAAATGGTAAAATGCGCGACCCTTAATGCAGGAGACTTCTTCGGAGAATTCGGCTACTTCGGCGAAAGCCACAGAACCGCTTCTGTCAAAGCCAACTCGGACCTCGAGCTGCTTGAATTAACACGCACCGACCTTAGGCTCCTTATAGACAGCCACCACAGCATCGGCGATGTGCTCTTTGATTTCTACAAGGAGCGGGTTCTCGATAGGTTACTTGCAGTCTCGCATATCTTCAAGCATCTTTCCAGAACCGACAGGAAGGAGGTCCTTGAGCTGGTCAATGCCGAGGTCTTCGTTGACGGGATGGATATAGTATGCGAGGGGGAAGAAGGCAACGAGATGTACCTGATCAAGATGGGCTCTGCCGAGGCGTGGACAACGGACGAGAAGGGAAAGAAAAAGATATTGGCCGAACTCAAGGATGGAGACTCTTTCGGCCAACTCGCTCTTGTGCTCGACACCACAAGAAGGGCCACGGTTACAGCGCTAACCCCGATAGAGCTGGTGGTATTTTCAAGGCCGGTACTTCAAGAGATACTCTCAAAATATCCCAAGATACAGACGATATTCGATAACGAAGCCAAAGAACTGGTCTATGGAATAGAGCAACTAAGGGATAAACTCCCGCCCGCCTCTATATAGTACCTCCGTAATACCCCCGACAGAACGCGCCTTAAAGAGAGATGGTCTTTATAACTTTAGCGAGCTTTTTTAGATCTACGCTCTTCTTATATCCGGCCCTGGTTATACCGTGGCCCTCTTCGAATGTAGGCCCCTCGTTTGTGTAAAAGATTCCAAGCCCCAACCCGCCTGACTCGATCGGAGCAATCGCCTTATCAAAGGCCCGGAGCCTGTTGGAGCTGTCATGCTCTTTGTCCAGATAATATGTATTCTCCTTAAACCATCTATAGGTATTTACCTTGTTAAAGCTCGGGCATGGCTGGAGTATATCGACGAGGGCGTAGCCTTTATGCGTAAGGGCCGCCTTTATGATCTCGCTACACTCTTTCTTATCGCCTATAAAGGCGCGGGCCACGAAGCTCGCGTTCAGGGCTATCGCAACCGCGATCGGATTGAAGGGCTCTGAGATCACCCCCTCTCTCTGAACAGGTGTAACAAAGCCCCGCTCGCTTGTGGGCGAGGCCTGCCCCTTGGTCAGACCGTAGACCATGTTGTTATGCACCAGGTTGGTTATATCAGGGTTGCGGCGAATGGTGTGGATGAAGTGGTTGCCGCCCTCGCCGTACATATCGCCATCGCCGCTCTCGGCCACGACCTTAAGCTCCGGGTTCGACGCCTTTATGGCAACGGCCGCCGGAAGCGCCCTTCCGTGTAGGCCGTTAAAGTAGTTGCACTTCATATATTGCGGGAGCTTTGCGGCCTGGCCTATGCCTGAGACCATTACGAGTTCGTTCGGGGTCCAGCCAAGCTCTTCAAAAACGCCCTTTACGGCATTTAAGATGGCGTGGTCGCCGCACCCGGGACACCACGCGTTGTCGATACCTTCTATGTCAAAAGGTCCGTTCTTCACAATATCTCGCGTATCCTTTCCGTGACCTCTTCGACTGAAAACTGCAGGCCGTTATATTTCAAAATTCTGTGCTCAACCTTTACGCCGGTCTCACGCTCGACCAGGCGTGCGAACTGAGCTGTGGCGTTTCCCTCTATCACTACCCTCTTTTCGGCCCGGGTAATATGATCAATTGAGGTTTCATGCAGGGGATATGGCTGGCTGTGATGGAGGTATAAAATATCCGGGCTCTTGATCCTAGAAAGCGCCTCCCTTACCACCTCAAGCGTAGAGCCCCAACCGAGAAGGACTGTCTTCGCGCGCTCGTTTCCAACGAGCGTCGGGGGAAGTATCGACTCCTTTATCAGCTCGAGCCTCTTCAGCCTCTTTTCAACCATCCTCTTTCTTACCTCCATATCCTCGGTGATATGGCCCGTCTCGTCGTGCTCGTCGCTATCTACCATAACAAGACCTTTGCCAAAACCGGGGATGCCGCGTGGAGAGAGCCCCGTCCTGGTAAAGGCGTACCGCTTGTAATCCTCATCGGTCTCTTTGATATGGCTCTCCTTCTTGAGCCCTTTAAGATCGAAGGGAGGGGTGTTGACCCGCGTATCTATCAGGTACTGATCGGTAAGTATAAAGACCGGGACCTGGTATCTATCGGCAAGGTTAAAGGCCTTTTGCGTAAGATAGAAGGCCTCGCTGAGAGAACCCGGCGAAAGGATAATCCTTGCAAACTCGCCGTGCCCCGCGTAGAGCGCGAGTTCCAGATCGCCCTGCTCGGTCCTTGTCGGAAGCCCTGTTGCCGGGCCCGGTCTCTGGGCAATATGGACCACGATCGGGCTCTCTATCATTGCGGCGAGGCTAAGGCCCTCGACCATGAGCGCGAATCCGCCGCCGGAGCTTGAGGCGAGCGCCCTTGAGCCGGCGTACCAGGCGCCGAGCGCCATATTTATCCCTGCAATCTCATCCTCGCACTGCTCTACTATTATGTCGAATTCTTTGGCCTGCCCGGCCAGAAAGGTCAACACGCCGGTAGACGGGCTCATGGGATATGCCGC
>CBDVCO010000095.1:0-7772 GCA_965372515.1 uncultured bacterium
GTCTTTCCCCTATTTTGGGGCGTCGCCAAGCGGCAAGGCACGGGGTTTTGATCCCCGCATACGGAGGTTCGAATCCTCCCGCCCCAGCCACATTAAAGGCGCGTTATCTTTGATCTTTTTAATTCTTGCTGGGATACGACTATGCTCGACAGGGTAAAGGTCTTTACAGGCAACTCCAACAGGCCCCTGGCCACCGAGATATGTAAAACACTGAAGCTTGAGCTTGGCCGTGCCGAGGTCAAATGCTTTAGTGACGGTGAGGTTTTTGTAGATATCCAGGAGAGTGTTCGGGGCATGGAGATATATGTCGTTCAATCGATATGCTCTCCCTGCAACACGAACCTGATGGAGCTCTTGATAATGCTCGACGCCTTAAAGAGGGCGTCCTCTTATTCGATAACGGCCGTGATCCCGTATTACGGATACGCGAGGCAGGACAGGAAGGTCGCTCCGAGAGCCCCTATATCGGCCAAGCTTGTGGCCGACCTTATTACGGTGGCGGGAGCCACAAGGGTGCTCTGCCTGGATCTCCACGCCGGGCAGATACAGGGTTTTTTCAATATCCCTGTCGACAACCTCTTTGCGACACCGGTTCTCCTTAAGTATATACAGGAGCATTTCAAAGATGAACTGGTCATCGTCAGTCCCGACGCCGGCGGGGTCGAGAGGGCAAGGGCGTTTGCCAAGCGCCTTGATACGAACCTTGCGATTATCGACAAGAGGCGCGAGGGCCCGAACGTAAGTGAAGTGATGAATATCATCGGAGAGGTCGAGGGCAAGGCCGCTATCATCCTCGATGATATGATAGATACGGCGGGTACCGTAACGCAAGCGGCCCAGGCGGTCATGGACCACGGCGCAAAAGATGTATACGCCTGCTGTACCCATCCCGTGCTTTCGGGGCCGGCCATGGAGAGGATTGAAAGCTCCTGTATAAAGGAGCTTGTGGTGACGGACACCATACCGCTTGCCGAGGGTAAGCGCTCTGATAAGATTCGTGTGCTCAGCGCCGGAGAGCTTCTTGGAATGGCGATAGAGAGGATTCATCACGGGGAGTCGGTAAGCTCTCTCTTTGTTTAGTTTCTTACAGGTTGGACAAAAAACATAAAGGTTTTGGAGGAAAGTAATGGACCAGATAGAACTTAAGGCCGCGCTTAGAGATGAGACCGGCAAGGGGCCCGCAAGAAGGCTAAGGATGGCCGGGAACCTTCCGGCGGTACTCTACGGCCCGGATATAGAGGAAAACCTGAAGCTTTCGCTCGACTCTAACGAGCTTGAAAAGATACTTCACCATACGGCAGGTTCGACGCTTTTAGTGAATCTTCTGGTCGACGAGGCCAAGAAAGCAAGGACGGTGATGTTTAAAGAGGTCCTGCGCGATCCGGTAAGGGAGTCTCTCCTGCATGTTGACCTCATGGAGGTCAGAATGGATCAGGCGGTTGCCGTCGAGGTCCCGATCCATATCATCGGAAAGAGTAAGGGCGTTGCAGAGGGCGGTATAGTCCAGCATGACCACAGGATCATAAGGGGCGAGTGTATGCCGGATAGTATTCCCGCCAGTATCGATGTGGACATTACCGAGCTTGAGATAGGACAGTCTGTGCATGTTAATGATCTGATCCTTCCAGAAGGTTTTAAGTCCCTTGAGGAAGAGGAAGTAACAATAGTATCTGTCGTGGCCCCGGCCGTTGTGGAGGAAGAGAAGACAGCGGAGGAGATGGAGGAAGAACTCGCGGAAAGTTTCACCGAGAAGGAAGGGGAAGAGGGGGAGCAGAAGGAGGAAAAGAAGGAAGAGAAAAAGGAGGAGCAGAAGGAAGAGTAATAGCTTTTTCTTTGTTCTTCATTTCAGGCCTCTTTATAGGTTATTGTCGTTTCTTTTTTTGGCGAAGGCCATTGGTATCTTTTCTTTGCGGAAGGTTTTCCGGTTGATTATTATAGTTGGGCTCGGCAATCCCGACCCGTCTTATATGGATACCAGGCACAATGTGGGCTTTATGCTCATCGACCGCCTTTCAGCTCTACATGGTATCAAGTGCAAGAAGATAGGTTTTAGCTCTCTCTGGGGCCGCGGTACCATCGGAGGTTTTGATGTGGTGCTCGCAAAGCCCCAGACCTATATGAACCTGAGCGGTAAGGCCGTCGGCGCGCTTAAAAAGAAGTTCGAAGCTAATGATGACGAGCTTCTCATAGTTTGCGACGACGTTGAGCTACCTCCCGGGAGGATCAGGCTCAGAAAAAATGGCGGGCCGGGTTCTCACAACGGACTGAAGAGCGTCATAGATGTACTTGGCACCAAAGATTTTCCGAGGCTGCGTCTTGGCGTAGGCACACCGCCGGGAAAGATGGACCTCTCGGACTATGTGCTTAGCTCGTTTAAGAAGGATGAGGCCAAAGAGGGCGGAGTACTTGACCAGATGCTCGTAAGCGCCGCCGAGTGTGTAGAGGCCATGATCACGAATGATATTACCTATGCGATGAACAGGTTCAATCCAGAATAATTTTTTTCACGAAAGGAGTTTTTAGACTACGATGGGTATTACAAATTACGCTCCGCTTTTGGCAGCAGGCGGGTTAGTTATGGCGCTGTTTATATATTTGTATATTTCAAGGCTTCCGGTCGGAAATGAAAAGATGAAGGAGATAACCACCCTCATCCACGACGGGGCCATGGTCTACTTGAAGAAGCAGTACAAGATACTCTTTATCTTTATAATTTTAGTCACCATATTGTTGGCCATATTCATCGGGGGTAATACCGCGATAGCCTATATAGTAGGTGCCTTTCTCTCGGCGCTCGCCGGTTTTATCGGCATGAAGGCCGCTACAAGGGCAAACGCGAGGACGACCGAGGCGGCCAGAAAATACAAGCCCAACCCGGCCAAGGCCCTCTCCGTCGCGTTTTTCGGCGGCTCTGTAATGGGTCTCGCTGTCGCGAGCCTCGGCCTCCTCGGCGTAGGCGCGCTATTTATAATATATGGCGACCCGAAGACCGCCTATATTATTAACGGTTTTGCCATGGGCGCATCTACCATCGCGTTCTTTGCCCGTGTCGGCGGAGGAATATATACCAAAACAGCGGACGTCGGCTCGGACCTCGTTGGTAAGGTCGAAGCCGGTATACCGGAGGACGACCCGAGAAACCCCGGCGTCATAGCCGATAATGTCGGCGATAACGTCGGAGACGTCGCGGGGCTCGGCGCCGATATATTCGAGAGCTACGTCGGCTCTATGATAGCCTCTATCTTTATCGCTGCTACGGCAATAGCCGGTTCCAAGGTCGCTCTGCTCGGTTCTACCGAAGCTTTGATGAGCCTGCCTGTGCTTCTCTCAATGGTAGGTCTAGTTGCCTCTGTGCTCGGCATTCTCGCCATGAAGATACTACAGAACAGGGATCCCGCGGCGGCCTTGAGGTACGCGACATTTATAGCGGCCGGGCTCTTTTTGATATTCGCCTTCTTTGCCATTAAGATGACGGGCATAAAGCTCGGCGTCTACTGGGCCGTCCTTATCGGTTGCCTGAGCGGCATAGCCATCGGGCTTATCACCGAGCACTACACGGCGGAAGGACCGGTCAAGAGGATAGCCGAGTCGAGTGAGACCGGTGCCGCTACAAATATTATTACAGGTCTCGCCGTCGGACTTGAGAGCTGCGCGCTTCCGGTAATAGCTATCTGCATAGCGATATTCGTTTCAAATCATTTCGCCGGTATTTACGGCATCGGCATCGCCTCTGTCGGGATGCTCGCCACCACCGGTATAATAATGAGTGTTGACGCCTACGGGCCGATCGCCGACAATGCCGGAGGGATCTCCGAGATGAGCGGGCTCGGTAAGGACGTTCGGGCCATTACCGATAACCTCGACATGCTCGGCAATACCACGGCGGCCATTGGAAAGGGCTTCGCCATCGGAAGCGCCGCGCTAACGGCCCTCGCAATGTTCAGCGCGTTCGCCCAGGCGATTACGACCCAGATGGGTACGCCTTTTGAGATCATCATCACCAATCCGGCGGTCGTTATCGGTCTATTCATAGGCGGAATACTGCCGTTCTTCATCGCCTCGCTTACCATGACGAGTGTCGGCAAGGCGGCTTTTAAGATGGTCACCGAAATAAGAAGGCAGTTTAAGGAGATCCCCGGCCTCTTAAAGGGCGATAAGGACGCAAAGCCGGATGTGGCAAAGTGCATTGATATCTGCACTACCGCCGCTTTGAAAGAGATGATAATCCCCGGCGTGGTCGCGGTACTCGCCCCTGTGATAGTCGGTGTGCTATTCGGCCCGGCGGCGCTTGGCGGAATGCTCGCGGGCGCTACGGTAACAGGCGTGCTTCTGGCGCTCTTTATGGCGAACGCCGGAGGCGCATGGGATAACGCGAAGAAATTTATTGAGCAGGGCGCTCATGGAGGCAAGAACTCTGAGGCCCATAAGGCCGCCGTCGTTGGAGATACCGTAGGCGATCCGTTTAAGGATACCTCGGGTCCGGCGATGAACATACTCATTAAGCTCATGAGCATTGTGAGTCTGGTCATTGCGCCGTTATTGGTTTGATCGCGGAAAGTTTGCGAGATCTTACCGGAACCGGCTCTTGCCGGTTCCGGTTTTTTTTGTTAATAATCTAAGAGAGAAGGTTTAAGTCAATGGGATTTAACTGTGGTATTGTTGGACTGCCCAATGTCGGCAAGTCGACCATATTTAACGCAATGACCTCAAAGGGGGCCGAGGCGTCGAACTATCCGTTTTGCACCATAGACCCGAATGTCGGCATGGTGGTGCTTAGAGACGAGAGGTTAACGAGGATTACCGAGCTTATTGAGCCCAAGGTAACCGTTCCTACGGCTGTCGAGTTTGTCGATATCGCGGGGCTCGTCAGGGGCGCCAGTAAGGGTGAGGGACTTGGCAATCAGTTTCTCGGTCATATACGAAGCGTTGATACCATCATCCATATCGTCAGGTGCTTCGAAGACCCGGACGTTGTCCATGTGGATGGAAAGGTCGATCCCGTAAGCGACATAGAGACCATAGATACGGAGCTTCTTCTGGCCGACCTCGACGGCATCGAGCGAAAGATTCTCAAGGCCTCTAAATTAAAGAAGTCGGGCGACAAGGAGGGCGCGCTCGCCTTTGATATCTATAGCGCGGTAAAAGAAACTTTGGAAGAGGGCAGACCAGCGCGTACCCTTGACGCGGAGATGAGAGAGGCCCTGGTATTTAAAGAACTGAATCTTATTACCGCCAAACCCTTTCTCTTTGTGGCAAACGTTAGTGAGGACGACCTTGACGCGTCGTCAGAATCCGCAACTCTTGTCAAAGAGCGCGCCGAGGCCGAGGGTGCCGGTTTTGTCGCCATATGCGGCTCCATAGAGAGTGAGATCGCGGAGCTTAGCGAGGCCGAGAGAAGCGAGTTCCTCGAATCCATGGGCGTAAGCGAAAGCGGTCTGGATAGGCTCGTAGCGAGCGCCCATAAACTCCTGGGGCTCATTACCTACTTTACCGCGGGTAAGAAGGAGGTGCGCGCATGGACCGTGCGCGGGGGCGCGAAGGCCCCGGAGGCGGCGGGTGTTATACACACAGATTTTGAGAAGGGCTTTATAAAGGCGGAGGTGATGGGATATGACGATTTTATCAAATGCGGCTCTGAGGCCAAATGTAAGGAAAAGGGGTTACTCAGGATCGAGGGCAAGGATTATATAGTGAGCGACGGGGATATCATGCATTTCAGGTTTAATGTCTAGCCCTTTATCCTATATGCGCCCATAATTCCTTGAAAGAACTACAATTTTTTTATAGAATAAGTAGATTATGAAGATCGTAAATTCCGGAACTAAAAAATTCGACGCGCTGTTAAGCTCGATCACCTCAAGGGGGGAGTTTGATTCCTCAACGGTTGAGGAGTCGGTCAAGACCATTATCGCAGAGGTACGCTCAAAGGGCGACGCCGCTCTCGTTGACTATGCTTTGGAGTTCGACAATGTCAGCCTAAAGCGTACGGAGATAAAACTAAAGGCGCGTGAAATTAAAGAGGCGGCCGGGAGTATTCCAAAAAAAGACCTGGAGCTTATAAAACTAGCCGCAAAGCGAATTGAGCGGTTTCACAGGAAACAGCTCCAGCCCTCATGGTACGATGTGGATGACTCTGGCACGACACTCGGGCAAAAGGTCACTCCGCTCGAAAGTGTCGGCATATATGTGCCGGGTGGTAAGGCCTCCTATCCTTCGAGCGTTATTATGAACGCGATACCGGCAAGGGTAGCGGGGGTAAAAGATATCTATATGGTGACGCCGCCCGGGAAGCACGGCATAGACCCGTATGTCCTGGCGGCCGCGTATGTGTGCGGCGTTAAAGCGGTCTTTCAGGTTGGCGGCGCGCAGGCAGTAGCCGCGCTTTCAATTGGAACAAAGACTATACCAAGAGTAGCGAAGATCGTCGGCCCGGGTAATATCTTTGTCGCTACAGCCAAGAGGCTCGTCTTCGGTATGGTAGATATAGATATGATAGCCGGGCCAAGTGAAATTCTCGTGATCGGCGACGGCTCAGTTAACCCTGCCTGGATAGCGGCCGATCTTCTAAGCCAGGCTGAGCACGATGAGCTTGCCTCGGCAATTCTGGTCACCACCTCTGCAAAAGAAGCGAAGGCGGTCAAGGCGGAGGTCGAAAAAGAGTTGAAGCGTATGAAGAGAAAGCGTATAGCAAAAACCTCCATAGAGAGGTACGGGGCGATAATCGTATGTAAGTCTCTTAAAGAGGCCGCGCGTATATCGAACAGCATCGCCCCTGAACACCTGGAGCTCTTTGTCGATTCACCGTTCGATCTCCTCGACGAGATCACGAACGCGGGGGCGATATTTCTTGGCCCTTACAGCCCCGAGGCTGTTGGCGACTATCTCGCCGGGCCGAACCACACGCTTCCGACCGGAGGTACGGCGAGGTTCTCTTCCCCTCTCGGGGTATACGACTTTATAAAGAGGTCGAGCGTGATATCGTTTTCAAGGGAGGGCTTTATGAAGATCGCTGGTGATGTCAAAAGGTTTGCGGACCTGGAGGGCTTTGCCGGGCACGCGAGGAGCGCGTCAATTAGACGCTTGGGCAGGCGTTCAGCGAAGGGGTAGTTTTTTTAATAACCGGAATTCTATATTGGAGGTCATATGGCTAGGAAAGCCAGCATAAAGAGAAAGACCACAGAGACCGACATCTCTCTCACGCTGGAGATAGACGGCAAGGGTACGGCGAATGTCAGTACGACTATTCCTTTCTTCGACCACATGCTCACGAGCATGGCCAGGCACGCCCTCTTTGATCTTAAGCTCAAGGCCAAGGGGGACACGGAGATAGACTTTCACCATACGGTGGAAGACGTGGGGATCGTCCTGGGAGAGGCGCTAAAGAAGGCGCTTGGCGATAAGGGCGGGATTATTCGATTTGGTAATGCTGATGTCCCGATGATGGACGCGCTTTCTACCGTGGTACTCGACCTTGGAGGCAGGCCCTTTCTCGCCTACAACGTAAAGTTCCCTCGTGTTGCCGCAAAGATGGTAAAGGAGGTCTTCGACCCGGCCCTCGTTGAAGAGTTCATGAGGGCGCTGTCTAACTCGTCGGGAACAGACCTTCATATCTTTCTCCACTACGGCAGGGACATTCACCATTCTGTCGAGGCGATATTCAAGGCGCTCGGCAGGGCCTTGCGTGTCGCAGCGACAAAAGACAAACGTATCAAGGGAGTTATGAGCACTAAAGGGAAGCTCTAAAAATTGATCTTATTCCCAATCTTTTTGTT
>CBDVCO010000096.1:0-7441 GCA_965372515.1 uncultured bacterium
TCGCCGCTCGTGGCGGAGAATACGAGCGGGTCTTCTACGGGCAGCGCCTTCTTGATCAGTTTCACCCTTTTTACGAGCTGGTTCTTCGAGAACTTGTCGGCCTTATTCAGAACGGTCACCAGCGGGATATCGAACTGCTCGAACCACTCATAAATTTCAGCCTCCCGGGGGCCGGGGTCGCGCCTGACGTCGAGGATGAAGATCCCGCCAATGAGAGTATCCCTTGTCGTAAGATAGTCCTCTATCATCTGCTTCCAGTTCCGACGCTCGCCAGCCGGGACTTTGGCGAATCCGTAACCCGGCAGGTCGACGAAGTAGAAGGTCTTGTTTATGAGGTAGAAGTTGAGCGTCTGGGTCTTGCCCGGGGTGTTGCTCGTCTTGGCGAGCCCCTTGCGGTTAATGAACCTGTTGATGAGCGACGACTTGCCGACATTGCTCTTGCCGATCAGCGCGATCTCGGGCAGGGGGTCTTTGGGGCAGTCCTTTAAGAGGACCGCGCTCTTTATGAATTCAGCGCTCTTGATCTTCATCGACTCGTCTCTCTTAGGGCTATCCGGTAACGCTTATGATCTCCTCGGCGGTGGTAACTCCATTGAGCAGTTTCTCAATGGCGGCCTCTCTAAGAGTGGTCATGCCGCCTGAGCGTGCCGTCGCTCTAAGTATTTCCAGGTCGTGGGTCTTTGAAAGTTCGCCCTTAAAGGCGTCGTCGACCTCGACTATCTCGAATATCGCGACACGCCCCTTGTAGCCGGTGCCCCGGCAGTTGGCGCAGCCGTTACCCTCCCAGACTTTATATGTTTTCTTCTCAAGGCCGAGCAGTTCTATCTCGGTATCTCCAAGCTTTTTCTCCACCTTGCACTCCTCGCATATCTTCCTCACAAGACGCTGGGCCATTATGCCGAGTACGGTAGATGATATCAGAAAGGCCGGGACGCCCAAGTCTATGAGCCTCGTTATGGCGCTCGGCGCGTCGTTCGTGTGGAGCGTAGAGAGGACCAGATGGCCGGTCAGGGCCGCCTGCACAGCGTTGGCCGCGGTATCGGTGTCCCTGATCTCACCGATCATGATGATGTCCGGGTCCTGTCTTAAGATGGTGCGGATACTCGAGGCGAAGTCGATGCCGATCTGCGGATTGACCCCGATCTGGTTAAAGTCCTCCATGACCATCTCGATGGGGTCCTCTATGGTGACGATATTGACCTCCGGCGTGGCGAGCGACTTTAGAGCGCTGTAGAGGGTGGTCGTCTTTCCGCTCCCCGTGGGGCCGGTGACGAGCACTATGCCGTGGCTCTTTCTTAAAAAGCCGGTGAAGCTTTGAAGGTCTCTGTCCTCGAATCCAAGCTCCTGTAGGTCGTGAAAGAGTATCTCCGGGTCGAAGATCCTGAGTACGATCTTTTCGCCGAAGGCCGTGGGCAGGGTCGAGATCCTCAGCTCCACCTCACGGTCCTTATAGGCGGTCTTGATCCTGCCGTCCTGCGGTTTTCTCTTCTCCGCGATATTCATCCTCGCGAGAGTCTTGATCCTTGAGACCATCGACGGGTGTACCGTCCTCGGTATTGTGTGGATGTTGTGGAGCACTCCGTCGATGCGCATCCTTACGAGCGACTTGTGCCTTTTGGGCTCGATGTGGATGTCGCTCGCCTTCTGGTCGTACGCATAGTGGAGAAGGTACTCGACGGCGTTTACAACGTGCTGGTCGGTCGCTTCGATCTCGGCGTCGCCCTTGAGCTTTACGTACTGCTCGAGATTTCCGAGTTCGTTCCCTCTGCCCATCTCCTTTTGCGCGGCGACCATGGAGGAACGGAAGCCGTAGAACTCGCGGACGATCTTAAGTATGTCGCTCTTGGAGCTTAATATGAGCTTTATCTTCATCTTTGCGGTGCGCGTTAGGTTGTCGAGCGCCTCGGTGTCGAAGGGGTCGGCCACGGCGAGAAGGGTAATGTCGTCCTCTTTTCCGACCGGTACAACGAGGTGCTTTTGCGCAAACGGCCTTGAGATGTTGGCCGTGACTATGTCGAGGTTCAGTTTCAGGGGGTCGATCTTCAGATAATCCAGACCGAGGTCTTCGGCGATCATTTCGGTTATATAATCTTCGGTGAGGAGTTTTCCGGGTTTATTCGGAACGGGCTTACCCGGTAGCTCGAATTCGAATGAGGCTATGACCTCGGCCGAGCTTACGGCTATCTTTATCGCCTGAAAGCTCTTCTGGACGGTATCCCGCTCAAGCTGCTTCAGGATCCTCGCCCGGTGGGTCTTCCCTGTTATGGATATCTCTTTGATCTGGTCGTCGGTGAGGAGCCCCTTTTTTTTAAGGAGCCCTGTGACGTATTTAATCGAGAGATTCCGTTGTCTGGTCTCTATCATCGGTATCCTTTTGGTTCTTGCCTTGTCTGAGTTCGGTCAGGAGGCTGGTCAGGAGTTCGTTGGTCTTCTTCTGTTCGTCAAGCGAGCTTTCGGCCAGATCTCTTATCTTGAATATCGATAACGGGAGCATGAACCTGAGCGCGATCATCACGGCTACGGCTACTATTATAAAGATTACAAGGGCCCCGCCAAAGCTCGACAATATATTCGCCACCTCTCCCATCAATTACCTCCGAGTCTTTTTATATGTTCCGGTAGTTGGGCGAATGATACTAAGTCCTGCTTTGCGCTCGCCATCTCCTTTATGGTCACGGCCTCTTTTTCGAGCTCGTCCGGGCCGAGTATGACGGCAAAGGCGGCCTTAACTTTGTCGGCCCTCTTCATGGGTTGTTTCGGTCTGTCATTTGCGAGGTCGGCGATTACCCGCGCGCCGGTCTCCCTTAGCTTATTTACAAGCTCTATGGATCTCTCCAATGTGGTTTCCCCAAGCGAGATAAAGTAGATGAGCGGCCTATCGTCAAGCGTTTTTGTTGTGGCCGTATCGTTTAGGAGGAGCGCCAGCCTCTCCATGCCTACGGCAAAGCCGAAGCACGGCGTAGCCGGGCCGCCGAGTTCTTCTACAAGGCCGTCGTAGCGCCCTCCGGCGGCGATAGTGTTCTGCGCGCCAAGCCCTTTGCTCGTTATCTCGAATGTCGTCCTGGTGTAGTAGTCGAGCCCGCGCACCATGCGCGAGTTTATTACGTAAGCGACACCCAGGTTCGAGAGCCTGGATTGAACGTCGTTAAAATGATTTGCGCATCCGCCGCAGATATGCTCGGTGAGCTTTGGAGCGTTTGCTGTCGCCTCGATACAGCCCGTACTCTTACAGTCGAGCGCCCTCAGGGGATTCTCGTCCATGCGCCTTATGCAGTTTTCGCAGAGTTCGTTTAAAATCGTCGAGAGAAAGCCCTGGAGTTCTTTTTTATAGGCTGGTCTGCACTCTAAGCAGCCGAGGCTGTTTATCTCAAGCGTTGCGTCAGTCAGGCCAAGTCTTGAAAATAGCCTCATGAGCATCTCTATGGTCTCGGCGTCAACGCCTGCTCTCTCGTCGCCAAGCACCTCCGCGCCGATCTGGTAAAATTGGCGATAGCGTCCCTTCTGGGGGCGTTCATATCTAAACATAGGCCCCCTGTAAAAGAGCCTTGTCTGGGGGGAGTTATAGAGCTTGTTCTGGATATAGGCCCTTACGGCACCGGCCGTGCCCTCGGGTCTGAGGGTCAGCATGTCGCCCCTGCGGTCGGGGAAGGTATACATCTCTTTTTCCACGATGTCGGTGGTAGTACCTATGCTCCTTGAAAAGAGTTCGGTCTTCTCGGCTATCGGCAGGCGTATCTCAAAGAAGCCGTAGGTAGTAAATATACTTGCGGCCTCGTCCTCGATATGGCGCCAGAGAGCGGATGCGTCCCCGAGTATGTCGTTAAATCCCCTTATGGCGGTTATCTTCATGGTTGCGGGCTTTCTACTATTTTTTGGCCGGCATATCTGCCTGAACAGGTTCAGATCACATGGCTTAAGTCTATGTATTTAACACCAAAAGCCGCCTTTATGCAAGCGGGTCTTTTCAATAGACGATTCCCCTTTGTCGATTGACGAAGACAGGGAAATAGTAGCATGTTATAATATAAGTAGACCAAAGAGGTCTTAATTATCCTTGATTTCTAATAAAAAAGGAGGTGACCGGTGATGCGTCTCTTTGAAGAGAAAGACCAGTACATCAGGCGCCTGCAAATGGAGTATGCCCTTGCAATAGGCATCTTTAGCGCTGTGATCGCGCTGGTCCTCATAGCGGCGGCGATATTTTAGATCGCGCTTCGTTGTATAGGGCACAGGCGCTTGAAATATGAGACAAGGCCCCGGGGAAATCCCGGGGCCTTGTTTTTTTTATTACCGCGTTGTTTTTAACAAAAAAGCCGCTTGCCTGGAACGGTGCCAGATAGTAGACTGTAATGAATAACTTTTAAATATTTGGAGGCAATATGAAGGACGATAAGAGTCCGGATGAGGCAAGCACCATAGACGTCCTGCTCCATGAGACCCGCCACTACGCTCCAAGCGAGAGGCAGATCAAGGGCGCGCATATAAAGGGGGTAGAGGAGTACGAGCGCCTCTACAGGGAGTCGATAGAGGATCCGGACGGTTTCTGGGCCCGGATGGCCGGGATACTCGACTGGCGTAGACCCTGGGACAAGGTCTCCGAGTGCGACCTCATAAAGCCCGATATAAAGTGGTTCATCGGGGGTGAGCTGAACGCCGCTGAGAACTGTATAGACCGCCATCTGGATGGGCCGAGAAAGAATAAGGCGGCGATCATCTGGGAGGCCGACGACGGCACTCACAAGACCTTTACCTACGCTCAACTCGCCTATGAGGTAGGCCGCCTCGCGAATGTATTAAAAAATAATGGGGTTACAAAGGGCGACGTGGTTACGATCTATCTCCCCATGATCCCGGAGCTTGCCTTTGCCATGCTCGCCTGCGCTAGGATCGGCGCGATACATAGCGTAGTCTTCGGCGGCTTTAGCCCGGCCTCCTTGAAAGACAGGATAAACGATTCGTCTTCGAAGTTCGTCGTGACCTCGGACGGCGGCTTCAGGGGCGGTAAGACCGTTCCCTTGAAGGAGAATGTCGACGCGGCGCTTGCGGACTGTCCGACGGTCGAGAGGGTAATAGTCGTAAAGAGGATCGGCTCGGAAGTGGTGATGAAAGAGGGGCGCGACGTCTGGCTCTCGGACGAACTGGCCGGTGTCATTGACGATTGTCCGGCCGAGCCTATGGACGCCGAAGACCCGCTCTTTATACTCTACACGAGCGGCTCTACCGGAAAGCCAAAGGGGGTGCTCCACACGACCGGCGGTTATATGGTCTACTCGGCCCTGAGCTTCAAGTGGATATTCGACTACAGAGAGGAAGAGACCTATTTTTGCACGGCCGATATCGGCTGGGTCACGGGACACAGCTATATTATTTACGGCCCGCTCGCCTGCGGGGCGACGACGCTGATCTTCGAGGGCATACCCACATACCCCGAGCCGGACAGGTTCTGGGAGATAGTGGACAAGCACAAAGTGAATATCTTCTATACCGCGCCAACGGCCATAAGGGCGCTCATGAGGTTCAGCGACGACTTTGTGACAAAGCACGACCTTACGAGCCTTCGTATACTCGGCTCGGTCGGTGAGCCGATCAACCCCGAGGCCTGGGTCTGGTATCACCGTGTGGTGGGTAAGGGGCGGCTTCCGGTGCTCGACACCTGGTGGCAGACAGAGACGGGCGGCATATTGATCTCGCCCTTGCCGGGGGTCTCCACGCTCAAGCCGGGCTCGGCTATAAGACCGTTCTTCGGGATCAATCCGAAGATATTTAAAGAGGACGGCACAGAGGCCGCTACAAACGAGGGCGGATATCTGGTGATCGACGGGGCGTGGCCAGGGATGCTCAGGGGGACCTACGGCGACCCGGAGAATAAGAGGATGAAAGAGGTATATTTCAGCCGCTTCCCCGGATACTACTTCTCGAGCGACGGCGCGCGGGTTGACGAGGACGGAGATTTCTGGCTTATGGGGAGAATTGACGATGTCGTAAATGTCTCAGGGCACAGGCTCGGTACGGCCGAGATAGAGAGCGCGCTGGTGAGCCACGATGCCGTCAGCGAGGCCGCGGTTGTCGGCTTTCCGCACGAGGTCAAGGGTGAGGGGATATACGCCTTTGTAACTTTGAAGGAGGGGGCTGCCGAGGACGCGGAGTTGCCTGATCTGATAAAAGAGCTTGGCATTCATGTCAAAAACGAGATAAGCCCCATTGCAAAGCCTGATAAGATCCAGATTGCAATGGGGCTACCTAAGACCAGAAGCGGTAAGATAATGCGGAGGATTCTGAGGAAGATCGCTTCGGGTGAGACAGACGATCTCGGCGATATCTCTACACTTGCCGATCCGAATGTCGTTGAGGCCCTTGTAAAAGAGAGCCTATAGCTACTCCGAGTATCTCCTGGTTATCTTCTTGGCGGCTTTCGCGCGCCTCTTTGCGGCCTCCTGACGTTTTCTCTTCTTCTTCACGCTTGGTTTTTCGTAAAACCTTCTCTTCTTAATCTCTCTGAATGTTCCGTCCTGGGCCAGTTTCCTCTTTAAAATCTTTAACGCTCTTTCAAGCTGGTCGTCCAAAACCTTGACTTCTGACAAAAACTTACACCCCCTCTATTGTAGAGACTTCTTGTACTTATCGGGTGACCTGCCGTAAGCCCCCGAACTATTTAGAAAAAAGCAACATTACATATTATCTTGTCTATAGCAGTTGCCTATTTTTGCAGACATGTAACTTTTAGATTATACCAAAAATTCTTTATAAGTCAATAGATTAATAAGCTTTTATTGGTCTTGTCGCAGATGATTTGAAGGCACGAGCTTGCGAAGAGGGTGAGATTAGATAAGGATATCAATTTGTTGTAAGCTCGGAAAGCGTCTCTTCATAGCTCTTGAGGTCGCTTTGGCTAAATAGCACGAATCGTACCTCATCGAGCCCCACAGAGTTCTTTATAAAGTCAACTATAGATTTAAGCGCGATAAAAGAGGCCTCTTTTATGGGATAGCCGTAGGCGCCTGTGCTTATGGATGGAAAGGCGAGTGATTTAAGCCCATTATTCAGGGCGAGGGCGAGGCTGTTTTGATAGGCGGCCCTGAGGGTCTCGGCCTCACCGGAGCCGCCGCCCCTGTAGACGGGGCCTACCGTGTGGATCACAAAGCGGGCCTTGAGCCTGCCCCCTGTTGTTATGACCGCCTCTCCGGCGGGGCATCTGCCGATCTTCACGCACTCTCGCATGATCTCGCCTCCGCCGGCCCTATGTATGGCGCCGTCCACGCCGCCACCTCCGGCGAGCTTTGAGTTGGCGGCGTTCACGATCGCGTCAACATCTTCAAGCGTAATGTCGCCCATCTTGAGATTGAGTTTTGTCTTGTTGATCAAGGTCTCCATGAAGTGATTTCCTGACATATGTAAATACGATCGCCGCGTACAATGGGGGTCCGTAAATATGTACGCCTCG
>CBDVCO010000097.1:0-7376 GCA_965372515.1 uncultured bacterium
GGATGAGGCCCTGAGTGAAGGGTACGATGATTCGGATGAGGAAATTTCACAGGGTGTCTACCAGATGATCCAGAACATGACGGTTGGCGACAAGATCAAGCTTGCCCTGACCGGGAATAAGGAGATAAGGGGGGTACTCTTAAAGCAGTCCAATAAGATGATCTCCAGGAGTGTAGTGCGAAATCCCAAGATTACCAATGATGAGATCATACAGGTAACCCAGACCAGGAGCATCTCGGATGAGATATTAAGAGAGGTTGCCAGAAACGACGAGTGGCTTAAGAACTACGGTATAAGAAAGGGGCTGGCGTTTAATCCCAAGACCCCGGTTCAGATAACTTTGAGGTTGCTTGCAAAGTTAAATATAAAAGATCTGGCAACGCTTTCGAAGAGTAAGGGCGTTCCAAATGTTGTCACGGTCTCGGCGAAGAAGATAGTCGATAGAAAGAAGAAATAGCATGGGTAAAAGTTCCACTGACGCCCGGGGTTATACGCCTCCTCTGGGGGTTCACCTTTCAATAGCGGGAGGTATATCTCTGGCCGTCGGCAGGGCCGTGGAGCTCGGGATCAACGCCTTTCAGTGCTTCGGTGGAAACCCCAGGGGGTGGGCTCAAAAGCCGCTTGTCTATGAGGAGGCCGAGCAGTTTAAAGCGGCCAGAGCAAAGGCGGATCTCTGGCCGATAGTCATCCACACCTCTTATCTGATAAACCTTTCAAGCCCGGATGCGGCGCTCTTCAAAAAATCCGTAGAGTTATTCGCTCTCGAGATAGAGCGCGCACAAACTCTTGGCGTGGACTATCTGGTAACGCATCTTGGAAGCGCCAGGGGCAGAGGCCCTGACTACGCTATAAAGAGGTCTGTCTCGGGAGTAAAGGCGGCAATCAAAAAGGCGGGTAAGGGTAAAGGGCAAGGAGTAGAGATCCTCTTTGAGAATACCGCCGGCACCGGTACTACCACAGGTTCCGACCTCGTTCAGATCGGCGCGATCATAGAGAGTCTGGAGGGGAAGTTAAATGGTGTAAAGTTCGGTCTCTGCTTCGACACCTGCCACGGTTTTGCCGCAGGTTATGCCCTTAAAACCAAAGGAGAGGCCGAAACACTCGTTAAAATAATAAAAAAGGCCGTAGGGATAAAAAGGCTTAAGGTTGTTCACTTAAATGATTCAAAAGGCGCTTTTAATTCCAGGCGCGACCGCCATGAGCATATAGGAAAGGGCGAGATAAAGAGCTTTGACGCGTTCTTAAACCATAAGAGCATAAAGGGGTTGCCGCTCATACTGGAGACACCAAAAGAGAGAGAGACTGACGACAAGAAAAATCTCGCCAGGGTAAGCAAAATTATCGGCAGAAAAGGGTCCAAATAGTTTATAATACAGGGATAATTAAGAGTCGGACCTTAAAGGTAATTAAGCCTCGCCCCGGGGGGTGGCTCCATGGCGGGGCAATGGGCAACAATTGTATTGACAAGATTTATTGTTGTGGGCTAATTTTTAATATTAAATTTTCAATCACCGGCTAAGCGGTGCGGGAACCGGACTATAGGAGCGTTCAATGAGGGTAATCATAATCGGTGCGGGTGTCGTAGGCTACACCATAGCCAAGAAGCTCTCTGATGAGGGTCAGGACATCGTCTTGATCGAAAAAGACGAGAAGGTGATAGAGGAAGTCAGGGACAGCCTCGACGTGCGCATTATTCAGGGTAGCGGCTCCAGTCCCCGGGTCTTGAAGGAGGCGGGTATTGACAAGGTCGATATGGTTATAGCGGTGACCGACTCCGATGAGGTTAATATGGTCGCCTGTCTTATAGCGGGTACGCAGAGCAAGGTGCCCAAGAAGGTAGCGAGGATAAGGGAGCGCGAATATATCAATTACCCCATGCTCTTTGATGAAGAGAACCTCGATCTTGACTTAAATATTAACCCCGAGAAGGTGGCCGCCGATAGGATACTCAAGACCATCGACCTTCCGGGCGCCGTAGAGGTGGAGGAGTTCGCCGACGGTCGCTTGAAGCTCGTCGGCGCGAGGCTCTCGCCGCAGAGCCCTTTGATAGACAAAACGAGCGAGGAGATAAGGGAGATCTATCCGCAGGAGAAGGTTCTGATCGTGGCGGTCTACAGGGGAGCTGAAACGATCATCCCGCGCGGCGATACACGTTTTCGTACAGGAGATCTGCTCTTTGCCGTGACCGTGCCGGAGAGCGCGCGTAGGCTCATGCATCTTTTCGGCTCCGCCGATACAGCCGGCGGCAGGGTGTTGATAGTCGGCGGCGGCGACGTCGGCTTCTATCTGGCCGAGCAATTGGAAGTTGACGGTTATCATCCAAAGATAATCGAGAGAAACCCCGAGCGGTGCGCCTTTCTGGCGGAGAACCTCAATAAGACAATAGTGCTCACCGGAGACGGGACCGACCGGGAACTCTTAACAGAGGAGAGCATCTCGGATATCGATACCTTCATAGCGGTAACCGATGACGAAGAGGCGAACATACTCTCCTCTCTTTTGGCCAAGAGACTCGGGGCCAAGCGTTGTATTACACTTATAGACAAGCCAGAGTATCTCTCCATGGTCTCGACAATAGGCATTGACGTTGCCGTCTCCCCCAGGCTCTCAAGCGTGAGCGGTATACTGCAGTTCATCCGCAGGGGTAAGATACTTTCGGTCACCACTTTGATGGAGGAGCGCGTAGAGGCCATTGAGACTATTGCCATGGAGACATCCGATATGGTGGAGAAGCCGCTTAGGGAGGTAAAGTTCCCCGAAGGGGCGCTGATAGGAGCAATAGTCAGGGGTGATGAGGTGATACTTCCGGACGGTTATAGCGTTATAAGCCCGGGGGACGCTGTGGTGATATTCGCTCTTAGAGAGACGATCTCGAAGGTCGAAAAGGCATTGATGGTCAAGCCGGAGTTCTTTTAGCGACCGGCTGGTAATGCGCGCGAGAGGGGCGCTTAGCCCGGCGTGCCAGTGAAGGGAGTTCTCTGTTGAAGCTCAAGCCGGCTGTCCAGATCGCTGGCGCTATAAACATTATAGTCGCTCTCGCTATGTTGGTTCCGCTTGCGGTCTCGCTCATCTACGGGGACGGGGACTCAAAGATATTCGTTTACTCGATTATCCTGAGCGCGCTGGTCGGTCTGGTAATGTTTCTGGGCTTTAAGACGCCGGGCCATGAGATAAGCCACAGGGAAGGGTTTGTAATAGTCTCCTTCTCGTGGATAAGCGGCGCCTTCTTTTGCGCTACGCCGTTTATCTTCTCCGGCCACTTCCCCTCTTTCGTCGATTGTTTCTTTGAGAGTGTCTCCGGTTTGACTACGACCGGGGCCTCGATACTTACAGATATTGAGGCCCTGCCCCACGGTATACTCTTTTGGAGGAGTATGGTCCACTGGCTCGGCGGGGTCGGTATCGTGCTCTTCAGCCTCGCTATACTGCCGCTGCTCGGAGTAGGAGGCATGCAGCTCTATAAGGCAGAGGCCTCTGTCGTCAGTGCCGACAGGTTTGCCTCCAGGGTAAAGGAGATGGCGAGGATAATCCTCGTGGTCTATCTTATATTTTCGGTCTCCCTTACGGTGCTCTTAAAGCTTTCCGGCATGAGCCTCTTCGATTCGCTGATACATATGTTCGGTACGGTCAGCACCGGGGGTTTTTCTTCAAAGGGCGCGAGCGTGGCGCATTTTGACAGCGCCTATATAGAGACTATCATAACTGTCTTTATGATTCTCGGCGCTACGAACTTCGCGCTTCACTATAATTTTTTCAAGCAAGGCTTTAAGGTATATACGAAGAACGCCGAGTTCAGGTTCTATATCTTTTTAATGGCGGCGGCTACAGTTGCCGTTACGATCAACTTAAGCGGCGGGGCGGGAGGAATATCGAGCATGGTCGAGTCGTTCAGGTACTCGGCCTTTCAGGTGGTGAGTATTACCACCACCACGGGATACGGCTCTGCTGATTTCGACGCCTGGCCCTCATTGTCGAGGTTTATAATACTTGCGCTGATGTTCGCGGGCGGCTCGGCAGGTTCCACCACCGGTTCGATAAAATGCATAAGGCTCCTTTTGCTTTTAAAGCTCGGCTACAAGGAGATATACAGGCTGATACACCCGCATGCGGTTATACCGGTGAAGATTTCCGGCAGGGTGGTGCCGCGCGAAGTGCTAAGAGGCGTCATGGGTTTTACCGTGCTCTATTTGATCGCCTTTCTGGTCTCTTCGTTTATACTGGCGGCCCTGGGCATAGATCTGGTCTCTTCTGTCGCGAGTGCCGCGGCGACGCTCTCAAATGTCGGCCCTGGGCTCGGGCTGACGGGGCCTATATCCAATTACGCTATGATACCGGAGTTCGGCAAGTGGGTCCTGATACTCAATATGCTCCTTGGGCGTCTTGAGATATATACGCTCCTTATACTCTTTGTGCCCGCGTACTGGAGGGGTTAGGTCCTGGGAGCTTATTTTTTAAATTAAATGAAATAAAGAAGGACGGAGGGATAGATGTACGATCTTGTGATTATCGGCGGAGGCCCGGGTGGGTTGACCGCGGCCATATACGCCAGAAGGGCCATGCTCAAGACGCTACTTATTGAGAAGGGGGCGCTCGGCGGTCAAATCGCCAAGAGCGATGTCATAGAGAACTACCCGGGTTTTCCATCCATTAGCGGTGCCGAGTTGATGGAGAAGTTCGAAGAGCACGCTAAGAGCTTCGATCTTGAGGTGAAAACAGCTGAGGTGGAATCGATTGAGGATAATGGGGAGGTAAAGCTCGTTAAGACGAGCGAGGGCGAGATAGAGGCTAAAGCGATAATCGTTGCGACAGGCGCTAGCCCGAGGGTGCTCGGCGTAACCGGTGAAAGGGAATTCACCGGAAAGGGCGTATCCTACTGCGCCACGTGTGACGGCCCGTTCTTCAGGGGCCTCGAGGTCCTTGTGGTCGGCGGCGGGGATACCGCGGTAAAGGAGGCGGTCTACCTCTCAAGGCTCGCGAGCAAGGTATATCTCGTTCACAGAAGGGACAAACTCCGTGCTGAAAAGATATTACAGGAGAAGGCCATAAACGCGGAGAATATTACAATACTATGGAGCCACGTCTTAGAGGAGATAAAGGGCGAGCAACTGGTCACCGGCACCGTGGTTAAAGACTTGAAGACCGATGAGACAAGGGAGCTCCCAACAGAAGGGGTCTTTGTCTTCGTCGGCATAAACCCGACTACAAACTTTGTTGACGCGGAAAAGGACGACCAGGGTTTTATTATAACCAATAAAAACATGGAGAGCTCGGTCAAGGGGATATACGCGATAGGCGATTGCCGCGACACGCCGCTCCTGCAGGTGGCTACCGCCGTCGGGGACGGCGCCATAGCCGCGTTTAAGGCCGAAGAGTATCTAGAGGGCTAGGCCCTTTGCCGCCTCTGTCAATAGAGCCATAATGCATCTAAATGAAATAAAGAGCCCTGTTAAATTTATAAAAGAGAACCCCATCCCTGTCGGGATATTCATCTTCGCCTTCCTCGTAAGGTTCCTCTATATATTTGAATTCAAGGGAACGCTCTTCCTCGATTGCCTGACGGTCGATTCCAGGTACTACCACGACTGGGCCATGAGGATCGCAGGCGGTGAGATACTCCCCACCGACGCCTTTGAGATGACGCCGCTCTATGCCTATCTCCTGGCTCTCTTCTATAAGATCGTTTCAACAGATCTCTTTCTTGTAAGGCTCGTACAAATTTTAGTTGGTTCTCTAAGCGCTTTGCTGATATATGATCTAACCCGGACGCTTTTAGAGAACCGCTACTGGGGTCTTGCGGGCGGCCTTATAGCCGCCCTCTACGGCCCGTTCATCTTCTTCGACGCCATGGTGATGAAGCCCTTTCTGGCGGTCTTCTTTGTGCTCGTGATGCTATTCTTTTTCCTTCGCCTTGACCGGCCAGGCTTCTGGAACGTCTTTTTTGCCGCCGCGGCCCTGGGGCTGACCGCGCTAGTGAGGGAAAATATAATCATCCTCATCCCTGTAATCCCGCTCTGGATACTCTGGCGAAAAGAGATCACCACAAAGGCGAAAAAGATTACTTTCTTTTTTATCGGTCTCATTGTTGTGATCGCGCCCGTTGCGCTTATGAACTACGCAGCCACCGGCGACTTCATAGCTATTACGAGCGGCGGAGGCGAGGTCTTTTATATGGGCAATAGAGAGGGTGCGGACGGCACTTATAAGGCCCCGGATTTTGTAAGGCCAAACCCCAAGTACGAACACGAGGACTTTAGAAGAAAGGCCGAGGAGCTTACGGGCAAAAAGCTAACCAGAAAAGAGAGCTCTGCCTTCTGGTATAAGAAGGGGCTGGAGTATATCACCTCTAATCCCGTACCTTATATGGACCTTACGGCTAGGAAGTTCATGCTCTTTTGGAATTTTTACGAACACGCGGATAACCAGAACTACTACTTCCACAGGACGCACTCCCGCTTTTTAGGGGCCCCTATCTTTCACTTCGGTATTATCGCTCCATTCGGTTTTCTGGGGCTTTGTCTTGGGGTAAGAAGGCTTAAGAAATTCGGCTTACTCCATCTCACACTCCTTGCCTATATGGCAAGCGTACTGCTGGTATATAACTTCGCGCGCTTTCGCCTGCCTGCCGTGCCCATACTCATAGTCTTTGCGGTATTCTCCATCTACTGGTTTGTGGAGAAGGCAAAAGAAAAAAAATTCGTCTATATCGGCATAGCGCTCTACGTCCTTGTGATACTCTTCATAGTTTCTAATTATGATATGCTCGGGGAGAGCGCGGGCGGACCCTATAAGAACAAGTTCGACGTGGCTTATACGAGCCAGGGCATATGCAGCGTCGAAGCGGGGGGAATTGAAAGGCTCGACGAGTCGATAGAAAGTTTTAATCACGCCCTTGAAGTAAACCCCTCTTACGCGCCGGCCCTTGTCGGGCTCGGTACGGCCTATCTGAGAAAGGGCGACCCCAGGGCCAAGGAAAGCTTTGTAAGGGCAATGGCGGTCGACGACCGCTCTGCCTACGCCCATAACGGCTTTGCCGAAAGCCTGGCTTTAGAGGGCAACCTCGATAAAGCCCTTGAAGAATTTAAGATCGCCGCAAAGCTCGACCCGTACGAAACACTCTTTCAGACCAATATCGGCTATGCCTATAATACGATGGGTAAATACGCTCTGGCACTCGATGCCTATAATAAAGCACTGAAAATGGACCCAGCATACCTCGATACATACTTCGGCCTCGCAATCGCACAGGCCGGGCTTAATAATAAAACCGACGCAATGAAAAATATAAAAATATTCATCCGCCAGGCCCCTGAAGGCAAACAAAAAACCGCCGCCATAGAATTCCTCACCTCAATACAAAAATAATCCCATAAACCTGA
>CBDVCO010000098.1:0-7249 GCA_965372515.1 uncultured bacterium
CCGGCTGAAGAGCAGCCTTTTTGCAGTCAAAAAAACTTACAAAAACCCATTGATTTATATTATAATATATTGATTTTATTATGATGTCTGAGTAACGGCAAAAAGGCGATTTTATGGAGAGGATAGTTGTAAGGAGCGCTAACTGGATCGGGGACGCGGTTATGAGTCTGCCGGCAATAGAGGCCCTAAAGCGCCTTTTTCCGGCCGCCAAGATCTCTTTGCTGGTAAAGCCGCATGTAGCGCCGATATTTGAGACCAACCCGGCTGTCTCTGATATAATAATCTACGACGCTCTCGGCGCGCATAAGGGGATAAACGGCAGGATGAGGCTCGCGGGAGAACTAAGGGCAAGGGATTTCGATTGCGCCGTGCTATTTCAAAACGCCTTTGAGGCGGCGCTCATTGCCTTTCTCGCCAAGATCCCCAGAAGGGTCGGCTATGCCAGGGACCTTCGCTCTGTCTTCCTGACCGATCCGATCGAGGTGACCGCCGAGATTAAAGAGCAACACCACGTACACTACTATCTAAATATTATTAAAGAATTAGGTGGAACAGAGGTTGATAATCCGCTGCCGGTTATAAGGATTAGCGGGGACGACGAGGAGAGGGCGAACGAACTCCTCACTAGCCTCGGAGTTATGGAGGGAGCCCCGATAATAGGGGCCTCGCCCGGAGCGAGTTACGGCCCGGCAAAGAGATGGGCCCCGAAGAATTTCGCCTTTGTTCTCGATGAGTTTTCAAAGAGGTCCGGGGCTCTGCCGTTGATATTCGGTTCTGAAGATGACGCTGAATTTGTCGCAGAGCTCTCTAAAGGGCTTAGCGTAAAGCACCATAATCTCGTCGGCAAGACCGATCTCAGGGAGTTTATGGCTTTAGCCAGGCGGCTTGAGTTATTTATCTCAAACGACTCTGGCCCGATGCATATAGCGGCCGCGCTCGGCACTCCGACTTTGGCGATATTCGGCTCGACATCGGATGAGCTTACCGGGCCGCTCGGGCCAAGGGTAAAGGTGGTAAAGGAAGAGATGGATTGCGCCCCGTGTTTTGAAAGGGTCTGCCCTGAGGGCCACTACGAGTGTCTTACTAATGTTGATCCCGCTAGGGTCTTAGAGGTCGCCCTTTCGTTTGCAGACGTAAACACGAAAGAGGTCTTTGCATAGATGGCCGGCACTGAAAAAAGGCGCGCCGTATTTCTCGATCGCGACGGAACGATCATAGAGGACGTTCCGTATATATCCGACCCTCGGAAGGTAGTGCTTATAAATGGCGCCTCCGGTGCCATAAAGACGCTGAATACGGCGGGCTTCATGGTCGTCGTAGTATCAAACCAGTCGGGTGTGGGAAGGGGTTTTTTTACCGGCGCTGATGTTGGTGCGATACATAAGAAGATCGATTCAATCCTTAAGAGCGAGGGCGCAAGGATTGACGATTATTATTACTGTCCCCATGAGCCTCGTGACGAATGCCCTTGTAGAAAACCCGAGACTGTGATGGTGGACCGTGCTGTAGATGAATATTCTCTGGATAAGGAGAATTCTTACGTCATCGGCGATAAGGCCTCAGACCTGCGCCTTGCCGACAACGTAGGGGCTACCTCCATACTGGTCAGGACGGGACACGGAGCACAGACCGAGAAGGAGCCGGGCATGAAGGCCGCATTTGTGGCGAGAGATATCGTAGAGGCGGTCGAGTGGATAATGGCCGATTCAAAGAGCAGTATACAGGGTGCGGCTTTATGAAGGTCTTGATAGTAAAGCTCTCGTCGCTCGGAGACGTTGTCCACACACTCCCTGTTTTAAATGTTTTGAGAAAGGGCTTTTCAAATTCAACCGGCCCCGTCGAGATCGACTGGCTGGTTGAGGAGGCGGCGAGCGGAATTATCATGGGCCATCCCATGATAGACGAGGTTATCGTCGTAAGAAAGGGCGGATGGATAAACTCTGTAAAAGATAACTACCAGGCGGCCCGCACTCTCTCAAAGAAGGGCTATGATATAGTTTTGGATTTTCAGGGGCTCTTAAAGAGCGGCGTATGGGTCTGGCTTACAGGGGGTAAGCGCAGGATCGGTTTTTCGAACGCGCGCGAGATGAGCCATATCTTTTTAAACGAGAAGCTCCCGGCCTTTGACCCGGATATGCATGCTGTGGACAGGTATATGATGCTTGCGCGCCACGCGGTCGGGGGCGCCTATGACGAAGCTACCGAGTTTCCGTTGGACATTGGCGATGTAACGCTAGCTGAGGTCAGGGAAAAATTAAAGGAATCAGGCGTTGGAGACGATTTTGTAACACTGCTGCCCGGGGCCAGGTGGGAAACCAAACTCTGGACCGCCCCTGGTTTCGCCGCCCTGGCAAGATCGATCAAAGAGAAACTCTCTTTGGATGTGGTGCTTGCGGGAAGTGAGGCTGACCTGCCTTTGACAGATGAGATAAGGGAAGCCTCCGGCGCGGCTTCGGTGAACATGGCGGGTCGGACCACTTTAATGGAGCTCGCGGGACTTTTGAGCCTTTCGCGTTTTGCGGTAACAATAGATTCCGGTCCGATGCATATAGCGGCGGCAGTAGGTACGCCGGTGGTAGCGCTCTTCGGGGCGACGTCTCCCAGGCGGACCGGGCCATATGGCAAGGGGCATATTATTATAGATAAGGGGCTTTCGTGCTCTCCATGTTTTATGAGAAAGTGTCCTGAACCGAGGTGCATGGAGGAGATAGCCGCAAATGAGGTCATGGAGGCTATCTTGAATTCCTCTTTGGCTGCCTCGAGGACGCCCGAAGACAAAACACTTAAGGCCGAATCGTCATGAGGTTCTTATGAATAAAGAGAGAGAGGTCGTTTTGGAAGAATCGGTTTCTATAATTATACCTGTCTTTGATGAGGAAGAGAGCCTTCCGCACCTCTATGAATCGCTTACAAGCGTTATGGCCAAATTGAAGAGACGCTATGAGATCGTCTTTGTGGACGACGGTTCTAGGGATTTAAGTTTTAAGGTGCTCGAAGATATACAGAAGAAGGACGGACATGTGGTCGTGGTGGGCTTTCGAAGGAACTTCGGGCAGACCGCTGCCATGGCCGCCGGCTTTGACTACGCCATCGGCGATATTCTCATCACCATGGACGCGGACCTGCAAAACGACCCCGAAGATATCCCGCTCCTTTTAGAAGAGATCAAGGACGTCGATGTTGTAAGCGGTTGGAGAAAGAAAAGGAAGGACCCTTTTATATCGAGGAGGCTCCCCTCTATATTGGCCAACTGGCTTATCAGCAAGGTTACGGGTGTCGCGCTTCACGACTACGGTTGTACGCTCAAGGCCTACAGGAAGGAAGTAATAAAGAACATAAACCTCTACGGGGATATGCATCGTTTTATACCCGCTATAGCGAGCTGGGTAGGAGCGGATATCAAAGAGGTGGAGACGACCCATCACCCGAGGAAGTTCGGCAAATCGAAGTACGGTATATCGAGGACAGTGAGGGTCGTCCTCGATCTCATAACCGTAAAATTTCTCCAGAGTTTCTCTACACGCCCGATACACGCATTCGGTCCCGCCGGGCTCGGCCTTGGCGCGCTTGGTCTCTTGATAAGCTTCTATCTAAGTTACGTCAAGATTATTTTAGGAGAGCCCATAGGAAACAGGCCGCTCCTCCTTCTCGGCATATTATGCATAATCCTCGGAGTGCAGTTGATAATAATGGGTCTTCTCGGCGAGATGCTCGCGAGGATCTATCACGAGTCTCAAGGTAAGCCGATCTTTGTAGTGAGGAAGGTGCTTGGAGTAAAATGAAGAAGAATTTTCTCATAGTATTAAAGATAGTAATCAGTCTGGGGATTCTCTATATCCTCTTCAGGGGCATGGACCTGAATGCCTTTTTAGAGACCATATCCAAGCTAAAGCCTCTCTCCATAATATCGGTGGTCGTCATGATATTCATTATCCAGTGTATTTCGTCTCTTCGCTGGCAGATACTTCTGAAGAAAGATTTTGACGCCGCCTATCTTAAACTTCTTTCCATGTACCTCATAGGGATGTTCTTTAATAATTTTCTGCCGACCCTCGTCGGCGGCGATCTTATAAAGACCTACTATCTCTATAAGCAGACCGGCAAGGGTTCTGTGGCGCTCGCGAGTATATTCCTCGACAGATATACAGGTTTTTCGGCGCTTATATTCAATACGGTCATTGCCCTGATCTTCGGTCATTTCCTTTTAGAAGGTACAGGGCTTATGGGATTTTTTATTATTTTGATCATCGGGTATTTCTGTGCGAGCCTTGTGATCTGGGTTGACTTTATGCACCGCTGGGCCATGGCCATTATGAGCAAGATACATATGTACGGCATAAACGAGAAGATAGACGCTTTTTACAAGGTGCTCATGGGATACAAGGGACACCTGCCGGGGCTCTTCAAGGCCTTCGGCCTATCCATACTCGTACAGGCGGGTGTTGTTATCGCCTATTTTATCATTGCCTGGGGAATCGGGATGAGCGTGCCGCTCGGTTATTTCTTTCTCTTTGTCCCGCTCGCCACCGTGGCGTCGATGGTGCCGATCTCGTTAGCAGGCCTTGGTGTCAGGGAGGGTATCTTTATATTTCTCTTTACCAAGGCGGGCGCCTCCATGGAGGAGGCGCTTAGTCTTTCGCTGCTCTTCTTCTTTGCAACACTTTTGGTCAGTGTGCTTGGAGGTATCGAGTATGTAAGGATCGGAGGAAAGAAGGTAATGGATGTTCCGGAAGATTTGGAGATGGCGGATTAAATTTTTCTAAAAAATACCTGTACAGGAGAAAGAGATGGCTATCGATAAGGAGTTGTTGGAGATACTAGCGTGCCCTAAGTGTAAGGGCGGGGTGGAATTAAACGAGACAAAGGGTGTCCTCGTATGTAAGGCGTGTAGCCTTGCATATCCAATAAAAGACGACATACCTGTTATGTTAATCGACGAGGCCGAGGAGTCAAAATAGGAGAGGCTGAGGCGCTTTAATAACCGAAACTGGATTTTATTCGAATATTATGAAGATCGCCGTTGTTGTAAAAGAGCATATCGAAGCAAAGGGCGGCCTTGAGAGGTACGCCGTAACGCTTTCAAGGCGTATGGCCTTGCGGGGCCATGAGGTGCACGTATACGCGAACACCTGGGACGCCGACGATTCACTCATATTTCATTATGTCCCTTATATAAAGTGGAGCTCTCTGTTGAAGGTCTTGAGCTTCCCGGCCAACGCGAACAAACACCTGAAGAGGGGCTCATTCGACCTGGTCTACTCACTTACACCGTTTTACCCCGTTGATATCTACAGGGTAGGGGAGGGTATACATAGAGATGTCCTGAGAGCGCGTTTTCCAAACCCAATAAGAAGATTTTTAAGGTATCTAAATCCCAAGCACCTCGCCATTTTGCGCCTTGAGAAGAAGCTCTTCACGTCCGGGAACTTCCGCGCGATCATCACCAATTCAAACTTGATAAAAGAACGTCTCAAGGCCGTCTATAACGTTAGTACAGCGAGCGTGAATGTGATCTACAACGGCTATGACGACAAGCTCTTTAATCCGGACAAGAGGAGGTTCAGGGCCGAGGTGCTGAGTGCCAACAATATTGACGACAGCGAGAAGGTAATACTCTTTGCGGCGAACGACTTTAAGAGAAAGGGGCTAGCGTATCTCATAGAGGCACTCTCGATACTTTCCAAGAGGGGAGCCACGCCGAGCCTGATGGTCGTTGGAAAAGGGAATTTATTTCCTTATAGGCAGATGGCTTCAAGGTTTGGCGTTGAAGAAAAGGTATCATTTACGGGCCCTGTCACAGATATCGAGAAATACTACGGAGCCGCGGATATATTTGTTCTACCGACCCTCTACGATCCTTTTTCCAACGCATGCCTTGAGGCCTTTGGCTCGGGCCTTCCCGTGATTACGACAGCCCAGAACGGATTCAGTGAGCTTATTGAGGACGGAGTAAACGGCTTTGTGATCAAAGAGGCCACGAGTACGGCGATCCTTGCCGACAGGATCGAGACGCTCTTGAATATTCCGGCTGCCGGAGAGAGCGCGCTAAAAAAGGCAAGGGAATTTACAATCGATAATAATATATCAAAGACCCTGGAGCTTTGCGATTCGCTCATATCACGCGGGAAGGTTATCTCGTTAAAGACCTTTCAAGGTCGTTCTTGAGATGGAGATAAAGAGCGGTTTCAGGGGGCTTTTAAAGGAGAACGGGTTTACGGACTTTGACTCATTCATGAATTTCACAGGCGGAGAGGTATTAAAGAAGATATCCGTTCGTTCCATTACAAAGTTCTATCTCACCAAAGACGGCGTCCGCCACGGTTTCTATCTGAAGAGACATTCACAGGGTAAGCGCCTTGGCGAAAAGTTCAAGGGGCTTGTCTCAAAACCCCCGCCCTCAGAGGCCAGAAAAGAGTACGACGCGATCTCAGCTCTCACCGTGGCTAAAGTTCCGTGCCCCGGTGCTGTGGCCTACGGTGAGAGAAACTCGGCTAAGAAGGTCGAATCATTTCTCGTTACCGAGGCGCTTGACGGCTATACGCAGCTTGAAAAGATGGTCCATGATTTTACTCCCCCGTTGTCTTTAGCCATGGTTAAGAGGAAGAGGGCGCTCGTTTTAGAGGTCGCCTCTCTTGCCGCAGGGCTCCATGAAGCCGGTTTCAACCACAAAGACCTCTATCTAACTCATATACTCGCTAAATTCGAAGGGTCCGGGGAAAAGGGCTACAGCCTTAAATTGATCGATCTTCAGAGGGTGGAGCACAGGACGACGGGCCAGAGGCGTTGGCTCGTTAAGGATATTGCCGCCTTAAATTATTCCTCGCCAGTTGGGATTATTACTCGTACCGACAGGCTCCGTTTCTATAAGGCCTATATCGGCAAGACAAGGTTGGATAAAGATGACAGGGCCTTTATAAAGAGCGTTATACAGAAGACCGAGCGCATAGCCACGCATACCGTAAAGATGTATAAGAGGCGAGAAGAGAGGAAGAAGCAGGGGCTCCTGGAGAGATAAACTATCCTTCCCTCATCCTTATATAGATATTATTGTATTTCTCCGAGCGCTTGTAGTTCGTTTTGAGATAATCGCAACCGTTCTCCAGCATATGGTCTGATATGAGGGCAGGTCTTGCCAGTCTTATCCTTTCGCACAGCCAGCCGCCGTAGTCCTTGCGGCCGGTTTCCGCCGTATTGGCGGCAAGCCATTCCCCGGCGGCCCCATGGGTCCAGATATAGTTGATATCCTCCC